>JBDQMZ010000058.1:0-2544 GCA_040261955.1 Candidatus Nanopelagicales bacterium | reverse complement strand
CTGAAGCGCGGCCAACCTGGTTAATGGTGGCAAATGTGCAGAGCGCCAGGACAAGTGCCAGCGGCACATGTAATTGCCAAAAGTCTTTCCAAAATCGCTTGCGTTCACTCATGCGCGCACCGAATCCTGTCCTGCTCGCACACTCGGATCCAGATCCAACTGCGGTTGGCTCGCCCACCAGACAAATGCCAAAGATCCCAGCACCGCAGCCGTGACCGAGATAGCCCCAAGCGTGACACCTTGACCGGTTTGCACAAGTAACCAATACGCATTGCCACACCAGAGGAGCCCAATAATGATGAGACCTGAAATTGAATGTGACTGCCATTGAACCAGGATGGCAAAAACACCGGCACCGAGTAACGCGATGCCGATCACCAAAGCACTCACCTGGACCCCGATCACGCTGGCCAATGCCCCCGTTCGGGACAGTTCACTCGCGCCATAAATAACAACTCCGAGCACAATCGCTGACACTTCTGCATACGACACAAAAAATCGCGGGACGCGCGCACCCCTGAAACGAGGGAATGCGAAAAAGATTGCAACGGGGAGAAATATCGCAATACCGGCCAATGAGCCCATTTCAAATGGTTCCCCCGCAATGGCATTTGCAGGCGGAGCTGTCCGCGACAGTGCCACGGCTAGACCGATGACAACGCCCATCCACAGCAACTCGATCGAGGCCAGCGCAGCCAAACTTTTGGGAACTGCTGCTGAATCGAGGCGCGTGAGGTTCTGTCTGTGCTGCCAGCCAAACCCAATCAAGACAATCAGTATCGCGACTTTGGCAATAATCACTGCTCCATAGGGAGATGTGAGAAATGGCGCGATTCCATCAAGACGCATCGTGGCGTTAACAAGCCCACTCTCAGCAATCACGATCACGGCAATGAGTGCAATGGTGCTGTAGGTCCGGATCACCTTTTCTGATGCAACTCCAACTCGCAGTGCATAGAGCGTGATGGCAATGAGACCACCTATCCACACGGCCATGGATACCAAGTGGAATCCCAATGCGATCGTTGCTGAGGTGTGTCCCTCTTGGATACCCGAGTGCCCAGTCAGTCCCGGAAGGTAGGCAGCTACTACGGCAATTCCAAGAACAATCCACCCAGTTGTTCGGCCAAGCACGACCCAGCCAAGGAGTGCGATAAGTGCCACCAATGCAATCTGACCAAGAATGACTTGCCCAACCGTTGTTTGGGTTAACAACGATCGCATGATGGTCGGGTCAAATGAACCACTCATGGGTAGGGCTAGAACTTCAGAAACGGTGAAAACAATTTGGGAAAGAAGAGCGGCGAGCCAAACCAACGCGGCAGCTGAAGTTAATTTACCCAGATAAGGATCAGGTCGTGGCGCAAGAACTCCTCCGATCAACGCGAAGCCGACCGTGCATGCGGTAGCAATGTCTCTGATGACTAAGTCAATGGGCAAGCCAAAGAGCGTGTACCAGGGCACGATGGGAATGCCGATGAGTCCCGTTTCACTGAGACCGCCGAGAGTCGCAAGCACGAGGAGTGCAATGGGAAAAGCCGTCCCCAACGGCACTACATAACGCCAAGCTGACGTCTTCACTGCTCTTTGAAACCACCAAAGATCGCCGGATTAACATTGGGGCTGTCCACCATGAAAGTGGTGACCAAGCAACCCAAGAGGAAGGCAATTACGACCCACACCATCCAGTAACTAGCCGCCTGCGCCTGATACGACACTGCCTTCGAGATCAAGCCTTTACGGGCACGATTCATGATTCCCGTGAGGATGAAGAGCAACAGCAAAAGATTGAAGATGTTACTGGCACACAAAAGCAACACCGCAGATGCATACGCTCCATTGGCCGGACCGAATGGGAAATTCGTGACCTGGATCCACTGGGCAACCAAAGTGGCCAGTGTCATGATCAGTGCAAGCGTGGAACCAGCGATCAAAGCACCCTGGTTGCCGCGCTTGACGGAGCGGTAACCCCACCACATGAACACTGTGGCCAAGATGAGCATTCCCAGAATTGCCCAGAAAGGCCACTCTGGTGCAAAGGAGCCTTTAACTTTACCAATGGTGTCATTGGTTTGGTTGGCCGTGAGTTTGGCACCTGGAGGTGCCCATCCACCGTTGACGTTCAGCGACCACAGGTAGCTGTAACTGATGATCAATGCGAGGGTGCCCGAGACACTCATCACGATCATGAGCCACAAACCAACGCGACCGCGGCGGGCGATCACTGTCATTGGTTCACCCGTGGTTGGTGATAACGGCACTGCGGGTGCGGTGGGCTTGTTGTCAGATGCCTCAACTGGGGTCGTTGTCATCGCGCACCTGCACTTTCAAGTTCATCGCCATCGTGGGCTCGCAGTTCTTCGTCATAGGGATCGGGCACTCCGTAGTTGTAAGGACGCTCGGTCACAACGGGAAGTACCGCAAAGTTTTCCAACGGAACTGGGGTTGGTGTTTGCCATTCCAGGGACTTGGATGCCCATGGGTTGCCGGACACCATGGGTCCGTCCTTCCACGAGAAGATAATTGCACCCAAGAAGATCAACG
>JBDQMZ010000057.1:0-6338 GCA_040261955.1 Candidatus Nanopelagicales bacterium | reverse complement strand
CCGTGTCCAGGATCAAGTCTGCGAGTTTCCATCGAAAAATGATTACGCTGTCTTTGGCCCTAACTGTTCCGGCAATGCCAGAACCCACCGCACAATCCACCAATTGGGATTTGTCTATGAAAAAATTCGGTTCACCCACACGCTCGAACCAGACACCTTGGGGTAGCCATGAAATCGTGCAACGCGAGCGCACGCCGAGGCCATGAAAGTTGACTTTACGCATCCACTGCTCCGCAGGGGAAGTTCCAAGAAAAAGTGCCTTGATCGGTTCAACTTCCGTCAACGCTAGTGGCGCAGTCGTAATGAGCATGTCTGGCTTGGCCTCAGTGCGAATCCTCTTCCACTTTCTGCCAAGCACCCACAGGACTATCGCAATAAGGGCAATCATCATTGCCACAAGGAGCAAACGAGTGGGCCAATCGGTGACTTGTGTCGCCTCAGTCATGTGAATTCACCTCATGAAGCTCTACAACTTCTCCGGCGCGCACCACGTGACGCCCACGAAAGAAGACATCCGAGATAGACGTGGGAAGAGTCATGGCCCGATACGGTGAATTCCGCGAGATCGATGCAAACTCATTTGGGTCAATGATTTTCTCCACTTGCGTATCCACGACCACGATATTTGCGGGCTCACCAACAGCGATTGGTCGACCATGGCCCTGTGCCTGACCGATCGCCGCTGGAGTCGCGGACATGCGATCACTCAATGTGCGCCAATTCCAATCAGGTAGTTGTGACATTGAAAGCACTACAGCTCCTAGCGCTGTTTCGAGTCCAAGCATTCCAAAGGCTGCAGCATTCCACTCACAATCCTTGGCCTCATGTGGGTGTGGCGCGTGGTCCGTTGCCACGATGTCAATGGTTCCGTCCGCCAAACCCGCACGGAGCGCTAAGACATCACTTTCAGCACGCAATGGGGGGTTGACTTTGTAAACAGGGTCGTAGCCGGTTGCCAATTCTTGGGTTAACAACAGGTGATGGGGAGTAACTTCTGCGGTGACATCCACTCCCCTATTTTTTGCCCATCGAATTAGGTCAACACTGCCTGCGGTTGAGACATGGCAAATATGCAGTCGAGAGTTCACATGTGATGCCAACAAAATATCTCGAGCGATAATTGCTTCCTCAGCCACGGCAGGCCAGCCGACTAGCCCGAGACGACTGGAGAGCTCGCTCTCATTCATCTGGGCGCCCTCAGTGAGTCGGGGTTCCTGCGCATGCTGGGCAATCACTCCACCAAATGTCTTGACGTATTCCAGCGCACGGCGCATGAGGAGTGGATCGGACACACAATTGCCGTCATCGCTGAAGACCCTGACGTGCGCCGCAGAATTGGCCATTGCGCCCAACTCGGCCAGACGCTCGCCCGCGATACCCACCGTTACCGCACCGATGGGAAATACGTCAACGAACCCGACCTCCTTACCAATTCGCCACACCTGTTCCACCACACCGGCAGTGTCAGCGACTGGACTGGTGTTGGCCATGGCAAAGACAGCGGAGAAGCCGCCTTTTGCAGCCGCTCGGGAACCTGTTGCGATTGTTTCTGCGTCCTCTCTGCCTGGTTCACGCAGGTGAGTGTGCAAATCGACAAATGAAGGTAGCGCCACTCGGTCCTGGCCATTGACAACCAAAGCGTTGCCCGCCTCTAATGAAGTACCGATCTCAGCGATCTTCTCACCCACGATTCGAATGTCAACACATTCCTCACCATAAGGTCGCACTCGAGTGATCAGAATCTCAGTCAACGGAATCTCCTCCAACCAATAGATACAGGACCGCCATTCGAACCGTTACGCCATTGGCCACCTGTTGGGTGATGACGCTTCGGTGACTATCGGCGACCTCTGCGGTGATTTCCATTCCCCTGTTCATGGGTCCTGGGTGCAGGACAATTGCATGCTGGGGTAAACGTGAGGCTCTCGAGCGATTGAGCCCAAACATTCGACCGTATTCCTCGGGTGAGGGAAAGAATGATCCATTCATGCGTTCCTGTTGCACCCTCAACATCATGATGGCATCAAGACTCGGTAACGCGCCATCAATGTCGTAGCGAACCTCGCAGGGCCACTTATCAATTCCTACAGGCATCAGAGTTGGTGGTCCAATAACCACCACTTGCGCACCCAATTTATTAAGTAGGCGGATATTGGAACGAGCAACCCGAGAATGCAGGACATCTCCGACGATACCCACGGTGATGCCGTCAAGTCCTGCGCCTAGTGCCTCACCGCGATCCCTTGTCAGCGCGCCTCGGAGGGTATACGCATCAAGCAATGCCTGGGTTGGATGCTCATGTGTTCCATCGCCCGCATTTATGATTCCAGCATCAATCCAGCCCGTGTGCGCCAATTGATGCGCAGCTCCTGAGGCATTGTGACGGACAACAACCGCATCAGCTCCCATTGCCTGCAATGTGAGTGCGGTGTCTTTTAAACTCTCGCCTTTTGAAACACTTGAACCTTTTGCAGAGAATGTAATGACATCAGCCGATAAGCGCTTGGCGGCAAGTTCAAATGAGAGCCTCGTGCGTGTTGAGTCCTCGTAAAAAAGGTTGACGACAGTTCGGCCTCGAAGGGTTGGCAGCTTTTTTGCACCTTGCTCGGTGAGGGCATCAAGTCGCTCAGCCGTGTCTAGGATCTTGATTGCATCGTCTCTGTTGAGATCTTCGATGGAAACGAGATGCTTCATGGATTTTTCAATTCACTGTGGGAAATAACTATTTGATCTTGCCCATCAAGTTCGGAGATCTCGACATAAACTTTCTCCGATTGTGAAGTGGGCAAATTCTTGCCTACATAGTCCGCGCGAATAGGAAGTTCTCTGTGTCCACGATCGACCAAGACCGCAAGTTGCACGATCGTGGGTCTGCCGAATTCATTCAGGGCATCGAGGGCAGCACGAATTGTGCGCCCTGAGTAGAGGACATCGTCCACGAGGACTACGACTTTGCCGTCGATGCCCTCTGGTGGAAGTTCGGTTCGCTCAAGGGTTTTGGCTGGTCGCAATTTGAGATCATCGCGAAAAAGGGTTACGTCGAGGGACCCGACAGGTATCGATGTTCCCTCAATGTCTGCGATATTTTGCGAAATCCGATGGGCCAGTGGGACCCCTCGACTTGGGATGCCCAATAAAACTAAATTTTCAGCGCCCTTGAGGTTTTCTAGGATCTGATGTGACAAGCGCCGAATAGCGCGGGAAATATCATCAGCGTCGGCGACGATGCGCGGATCGTTGTATGACTCTTTCATGTACCGCCCCTTCCCCGCCTCTCTGGACGGGCTTTAAAGGATGCCAATTCAAATTTCGTTTTACTTGAACTTTCGTTTTACTTGAGTTTTTCCTCGGTTGCTCTGGGAGTAGTCTACGTGGTTCCTATTTTCTTAATTCGCAGCGGCATGGCTAGCACCCAGCGCGCCGCTACCCATTTTGTGGACCCGCATGCCATTTGTCGTGCCAGGAATACCAGGAGGCACACCCGCAACAATGACCACACGTTCACCTGCGGTTGCCCGACCGATTTCCAATAAGGCCCTGTCCACTTGGACGACCATGTCATCGGTGTGGCGGACCTGCGGGACAAGAAAGGTCTCGACACCCCAACTTAAGGACAACTGGCTGCGCACTCGCGGATTGGGGGTGAAGGCAAGAAGCGGAGTCTGGCAACGCCAACGTGAAATGAGTCGCGCCGATCTGCCCGTCTCGGTGAAAGCAATGAGATAGGAAGCGTTAATGCTTTCGGCAACATCGACAGCAGCATGAGTGAGCGCACGAGCGGTTGACCCTGTCGGGGAATCCTGCAAAGCAGGAAGACGATCGAGAGCTTCTTCTTCGAGATGAGCGATGATGGTGGACATGGTTTCGATTGCATGAGAGGGATTAACCCCGACGCTCGTCTCACCTGAAAGCATGAGTGCATCGGCTCCATCGAGGACGGCATTGGCCACATCGCTGACTTCAGCGCGGGTGGGTCGGCTTTCCGAGATCATCGAATCCAGCATTTGCGTTGCGACAATTACTGGTTTGCCCGCTTCTCTGCACATTTGAATCGCACGTTTTTGAACGAGTGGCACTTGTTCCAGTGGTAATTCCACGCCGAGATCCCCACGTGCCACCATGACGCCATCAAATGCCGAAACGATGTCCTCGAGGTTGTCAACAGCTTGAGGCTTTTCAACTTTAGCTAGTACTGGAACACGAATTCCGAGCTCATCCATGATCTGGTGAACATCGTGGATATCGGCAGAGGATCGCACAAAGGACAAAGCGATGAGATCCGCACCGATTTCCAACCCCCAACGCAAATCATCGCGGTCCTTGTCGGACAAAGCAGGAACGCTGACCGCAACACCTGGAAGGTTGAACCCTTTGTTATTGGACACAACACCACCATGAATGACCTTTGTGTGAACGCGCGGTCCCGACACCTTTGTAACCTGCAACTCAATGCGTCCGTCATCGACCAGAACAACGTCACCCGGTGAAACATCGCGTGGTAAACCGGTGAAAGTCGTCGACACCATGGTGGCGTCACCCGGACATTCTTCGGTCGTCACAATGAATTCAGCGCCAGCGGTGAGCGTTACCGGACCCGATGCGAAGCGACCCAGACGAATTTTGGGTCCTTGAAGGTCGACGAGCACGGCAACACTTCGACCCGTCGAGTCTGAGGCCTGCCTCACCCAGTTATATGCCTGCAGATGATCGCTGTAATCGCCATGAGAAAGATTCAACCGAGCAACATCCATGCCCGCTGCAACCAGAGACTCAATCCCCTCAGCACTATGTGTGGCTGGACCCAATGTGGCGACGATCTTTGCTCTGCGCATGAGGCGATCCTATCTGCAAGCGGTTACAAACACGTGAACCCCAACTAGACGGTAAGCGGCCTGTCGGTGGATTTCACCGGGAACGGCAAGTTGGTCGCCCCCATGAGGTAGGCGTCCACTGATGAAGCAGCGGATCGGCCCTCAGCGATAGCCCACACGATCAGCGACTGACCCCGTCCAGCATCACCCGCAACAAATACTCCGTCCACATTGGTTGAGAAATCCATATTCCGTGCAATGTTTCCTCGAGCATCAAGTTCTAACCCAAGTTGCTCTATGTACGGTGCCTGTTCCGCACCGGTGAAGCCCAACGCCAATAGGACGACGTCAGCCTTGAGCACAAATTCCGATCCCTTTTTGGCCTCAAATTTTCCATCGACAAATTCAACCTCGACGAGTTCGAGCCCGGACACATTTTCTGCATCATCGGAAATGAAACGCTGAGTGGAAACGCTGAACAGTCGCTCCCCGCCCTCCTCATGCGCACTCGACACCCGATAAACCATGGGATAGGTCGGCCACGGTTGCGATCCGGGGCGAACATCACTGGGGTGCGGCATGATTTCCAGTTGGGTAACACTTGCTGCTCCCTGGCGATGCGAGGTGCCGAGACAATCCGCTCCCGTGTCTCCGCCACCGATGATTACAACGTGCTTGCCCGCAACATCATGGGGTGACTTTTCCAAATCACCCTCTTGAACCCGATTGGCCAGAGGGAGAAACTCCATTGCTTGATAGATGCCCTGAAGATCTCGGCCGTCAACCACCAAATCACGAGGAATCGTGGCGCCCACCGCGACCACGATAGAGTCATAACGATGCCGCAATTCCGATCCCGTGATGTCAACACCAACTTCAATTCCTGGGCGGAATTTCACACCTTCGGCCTCTAACTGACCGAGTCGTTGATCCAGATGGTGCTTTTCCATTTTGAATTCGGGGATGCCATATCTCAGGAGGCCTCCGATCCGATCCGCCCGCTCAAACACGGCGACCGTGTGTCCCGCGCGCGCTAATTGCTGCGCAGCGGCGAGCCCCGAGGGGCCGGACCCGATAACGGCAACAGCGCGCCCGGTGAGTCGATCTGGTGGAGCCGGCGTTATCCATCCCGACTGCCATGCTTTGTCGACAATAGAAACTTCAATTTGCTTAATGGTCACAGGGTTGGCATTTATCCCAAGGACGCACGCAGTTTCACAAGGCGCAGGGCATAGCCGACCGGTGAATTCTGGAAAGTTATTTGTCGCGTGGAGCCTTTCAATTGCCTGGCCCCAATCTCGCTCAAAAATTAAGTCGTTCCACTCGGGAATCAAGTTACCGAGCGGACACCCGTTATGACAGAAGGGAATCCCACAATCCATGCAGCGC
Organism: Candidatus Nanopelagicales bacterium; assembly: GCA_040261955.1. Classification (GTDB taxonomy): domain Bacteria; phylum Actinomycetota; class Actinomycetes; order S36-B12; family S36-B12; genus UBA4592. The sequence continues at coordinate 138 of JBDQMZ010000057.1, read as the reverse complement.
CCGGCCTGTTCTTCCACATTTCTCGCTTCAAAGTCTTCATACACTTCGCGCCAGTCCCTGATGCGAATGTCCACGGGACGTCGCTTGGGAAGCTCACGCTCAGTTGTTAAGAAACCTTTTGGATCACCCATAACAACT
>JBDQMZ010000056.1:0-3921 GCA_040261955.1 Candidatus Nanopelagicales bacterium | reverse complement strand
TCGCGAACAACAGGTCTCATTGTTCCTGTTGACTCAGGTGTTGCAGCCGCCTTCCAACGCTAACTAGTTCCCATTCACTTCATGCCTATTAATCAGTATGGGCGCAAACGAACCATGGACCGATCCAACTGATCAATGCTGTTTGCACCCAATAACTGCATGGTAACTCTTATCTCCTTGGTCAAGATATCCAGAACTCGTTGCACGCCATCCTGGCCTCCCGCCATGAGCCCATAGAGATAAGCGCGCCCTATCAACGTTCCCGTCGCACCAAACGCGAGAGCGGCAACGATATCGCTGCCACGCATTATGCCGCCGTCAACATAGACCTCAGTCTGATTACCCACGGCATCCACAACGCCTGGGAGAAGCTCCAACGGAACATTGCCGTTATCAATCTGTCGCCCACCGTGATTGCTGAGCACAATTGCCTCAATTCCTAGATCGGCGAGGATTTGAGAATCGGCCAACGACTGCACACCTTTAACCATGATGTGACCATTCCAATTTTCCCGGATCCAAGCAATGTCTTCAACCGTTACGCCAGGATCGAAAACTCGAGTCAAGAGATCGCCAACTGTTCCCCCTGTCGAGTCCAACGAGGCGAAGTTCAGGGGCTCAGTGGTTAAAACATTGGCCCACCAACGTGGATGGCGGGACATGTCCAAAATTGTGCCCAATGTCAATTGGGGTGGGATGGTTAAGCCATTGCGCACTTCTCGCCATCGGATGCCTCCTACTGCGGTATCAACGGTGAGAATCAAAGAGTCATAACCGTTCTCACGCGCCCTGCGCATCAGATCTTCAGCCTGCGTTCTATCTCGCGAGACATACAACTGAAACCACCGGCGAACATTTGGCACCGCAGTCGCAAGACCTTCAATACTTGTGGTTCCCAATGTTGACAGTCCATAGGCAATACCCGCTTTTTGAGCAACGGAAGCCACGGCTGGCTCACCAACATGATGCATCATGCGCGTGAAGCCCGTCGGCGCAAATGCGAATGGCAATGCGTTCATTTGACCTAGGAAGGATGTTGACACATCAACTTCAGCAACATTTCGCATTACCCGAGGGGTGAACTCGACTCGCCGGTAGGCATCGCGGCTGCGATCCAGCGTGGTCTCCGACATTGAGCCACCGTCGGTGTAATCAAAGACTGCTTTCGGAGTCGCTTTCCGCGCCAGTTCGCGAATATCACTGATGCTCGCGCATCGATCCAACTTCCGCTGGAGCCGCGACTTGCTGTGATCCCCTGTTCCAATTAACGGGAGCACCTCAGACGGCCTTGGCAGGCGCCTTGTCACCATGTGATGGCTCCTTCCGTTGGCCTTACTGACTTAGCCGCATTCTATAGATCATTGCTTTATTTAATATTCACACTTGAGCAACACGATTCTCAGGACTAGCAGCTCACCTCCGACTAGCATGATGACACTTCGCTCATCCAAATGCTTTGTTGTCATAAAGAGGGGTTATAAACGCAATGTCGAATCAGTCAAGGTCCGGAGCTCCGTGGCCCATTCGCCTCATTGAAGTACTCGGGATCGTTGGCATTATCTTTTGGCTCTTCATGATTGTCCGTGCGCTGATGGAAGATGCTTCATCCGCTTTGGGAGTAGTCATTGTCGGACTTGTACTCGGGAGTGCACATCTAATGATGTCAGTTGGCGCATCCCGTCGATCGAAAGTTGTCTATTACGCCATCGCTTTCATCCTTGTGGGCGACAGCGCATTAGCCATTTGGGTGGATCCCCAGGCTCTTGCCCTGGTCCTGTTCACCTTGGTACTCGCCGGGCTTGGCGCTACGGGTGCCGCGAGGAGTTGGCTCCGTACCCCGTAATTGGCACAGGGTTAATCAATCATTGAACTGGTTGCTCAAAAACACTGGCTGATCCTGTTGCAATAACGCGAATTTGCTCACCTAGAGAGACAACGGATTCACCAGGAACGCGAACCGTAATTGGTTCACCGCCCTTGAGTGTGACATGTACCAAGCTGTCATGCCCGTGGTAGGTGATTGCATTCACCGAACCCAGGCCACCACCCGTGTTAGCACCATCAGCGGAGTGAGGATCAACGATCACTAGTTGCTCTGGTCGAAGTACAGCGATAACTGATCTGGCACTAGCGGGAATTTCCCCTCTCGCTCGGATCGGTCCCAACGAGGTGTCTACAGTTTCGCCACCGTTGTAAACAGCGCGAAGTTCAACAGAGTCACCAACAAAACGTGCGGTTTCAATATCGGTTGGTTCTTGGTACAAGGTTGAAGGTTTTGACATCTGAACAAGTTGCCCATTACGCATGAATGCAACCTTGTCAGCGATAGAGAGTGCTTCTTCTTGGTCGTGGGTGACCATGATCGTCGTTGTGCCCAGTGTGGTGAGTAAATCGCGGACTTCGGTTCGGAGCGTTGCGCGAAGGCCTGCATCGAGAGCCGAAAAGGGTTCATCGAGAAGTAGCACTTCGGGTCGCGGAGCGAGCGCACGCGCGAGTGCAACACGCTGCTGTTGACCACCTGAAAGTTCTTGTGGTCGCGCATCAGCAAAGTCATTCATACTGACCATTGCAAGAACCTCAGCAACACGTTCGGCACTCGCATCGGATTTTGGCAAACCAAAAGCCACATTGCCTCGCACATTTAGGTGAGGGAACAGTGCACCTTCCTGAGGAACAATTCCTACACGTCGCTTTTCAGGCGGAACCCAAACGTCAGGTCCTGACACTTGGTGATCACCAAATGCGACAGTGCCACGCGTAGGTGTGAGAAATCCCGCCAGAACTCGCAGCAGGGTGGTCTTGCCGGATCCGCTGGAGCCAAGGACCGCAACTAACTCACCAGAGTTCACCACAAGATCAAGGTCGGTGAGCACGGGAGGACCGCCGTAACCAGCACTCAGTGAATCGACTCGAACGTTTGTCACAGGCTCACCGTATCGAGTCGGGGGGTTGCATCCTGATCCCTGACTTGATGCTCCTTTGACATTGCCATGGACAAGGCAAATGAGGGAACCGCGGCCAGAGCGATCAATGCCAGTGCATAAGGCGCCGCAGCACCATATGCAGCAATTTCGGTCCGGCTCCATAACTCGGTTGCGAGTGTGTCGAACCCAGTGGGCCGCAGCATCAGGGTAGCCGGGAGTTCTTTCATGGCAGTGAGAAGCACGAGCAAGCCACCGGCCGCGATTCCCGGCCAGGAAAGCCGGAGCGTCGTCTGACTCCAGGCCGTGAACGGATTTCTACCAAGGGTTCTCGCGGTTTGCTCCAAAATCGGTGGGACAGCTGCAACGGATGTGCGTGTTGCACCGATTGACTTTGGCAGGAAAAGAACGGCGTAGGCAAATGCAAGGGTGAAAAGGGTTTGGTAAAGAACGGGAACGGTATTGATGGTGAGGAACACCAGCGAGAGACCAATGACAACCCCTGGCAGTGCGTGCCCGGCGAATGCAACACTCTCGGTGCCAGTGCTCCATTTGGATTGGTAACGAGCGGTGAGCAATCCAATGGGTAATGCCAATGCGACTGCAATAACTGCTCCAGCAGCCGCGGCCCCTGCCGAATTCAATGTCGCTTGTGCAAGTTCTGCGAGGTCAAGCGGCCGACGGCTACCTTCAACAAGGCGCATGAGCAGTGAAGTCACCGGCACAAAAATCGCAATCACGATTATTAAGCTGATGTATCCCCCGCTCACCAAACGTCCTCGAAGGCTGAGTCGAGTCAGAACAGCAATGCGCTGTGTTCCCGATGCGCTTCGATACTGCAGTGACTTTCCGCGTACTTTGCGCTCCGCGAACACCAAGATCAGGGCCAAGAGCACAAGAATGCTGGCTAACACTGCGGCCGATGTCCGATCAAAACTTGCCCGATATGAGGCAAAGATCACGCGGGTGAATGCATCCACTCGAAACAATGACACTGCGC
>JBDQMZ010000055.1:0-4772 GCA_040261955.1 Candidatus Nanopelagicales bacterium | reverse complement strand
TCTGAGTACCAATCAAGGTGACCAGACTTTTCAAATAGTGCCGACTTCGTGATATGCGGGGTGTTGACAAATTCATACCCGCCTTCTTCATGGCGCTTGCGGCTGTAGTCCTCCATCACCTTGCGAACTACTCCACCTTTTGGGTGGAACACTGCTAGACCAGAGCCAACTTCTTCAGGGAAGCTGAATAGATCCAATTCGGTGCCAAGCTTGCGGTGGTCGCGCTTTTCGGCCTCGGAAAGGAAATCGAGGTAGCCCTTGAGTTCTTCTTTGGATGGCCATGCAGTGCCATAGAGACGTTGCAGGGATTCCTGCTTTTGATCTCCGAGCCAGTAGGCAGCCGAGGAACGCATGATCTTGATGGCATTCGTGGGAATGTAACTCGTGTCCGGGACATGTGGACCGCGACATAAATCCCCCCAACACCGCTCCCCTGACTTCATGTTCACGTTGTCATAAATAGAGAGCTCTGACCCACCAACCTCCATGACATCAGCGTCAAGGACAGTAGCCCCCTTATCTGCATTAATCAGACGCAATTTGAATGGCTCAGAAGCGAGTTCGGCCTCCGCCTCCGACTGCGAGACCACTCGACGAACAAACTTCTGCCGACTTTTTATCAGGCTCTGCATTTCTTTTTCAATGTCAGCGAGCACCTCGGGAGTGAATGCCTCAGGGACATCAAATTCGTAGTAGAAGCCATCTTTGATGGGAGGCCCAATGCCCAATTTGGCTGCGGGAATCAACTTCTGTGTTGCCTGAGCAGCAATATGTGCCGTTGAGTGCCGCAGAACAGCTAGGCCCTCATCCGAGGACACGTGGACGCCTTCAACGACATCGCCCGAAGACAGTGGTGTCGCAAGATCAACCATGAGCCCGTTGACCTTCATGACCACAACGCCCGAAGCCTTGGGAAATAGGTCTAGTCCAGTGACGCCATCGGGATATTCTTCCTCGGACTGCCCTTGTTCATTTCTGATCGTCACAATCACGAGCCAAATGCCTTTCCGAGTCAGTTTCGCATGCCCAACCAAGGCACGCGGTGCGAAGTCTATGTCACCCAATCCGTCTCGAGACCTCAGCAGTCATGCCCAGGAGTTGCAGGAAACGCAGGCGCCCGTCAGGGAGTTCGGATCAAACGTGCCAGTTAACACACTTTCTCTCGGCATCATTTACACGAAAACGACCACGGACCTCACTACAAGCATGAATGGGTGCTGCAATAGCTGTTGTTGCCTGTGGCCCCAGAGGCCTCCTCTAATTCTTCGTCGCTCAGATCAGCAACAGGATCAACCTCGTTCGCGCCCTTGTCATCGGTCATCTTTTGCCCCTTTGGTTAGATGTCTGCACACATTAACTCTCATCCACTCCGGTTACTACCGTGAAACTACGGTAATTCTTGGCCGATTACCGTCACACCGGACCCGGCATTGTGCGCGAAGTTTTCACGCAATTACCGTGGAATAACGGTGTCGGGACCGCCCTGTTGACGTTAGTTTTGCCCCTATCGCACATCCAATTTCATGTTCTCGACAAGGGATATTCAGTTCCCCCGCTGGACCGTAAGCAAAAAGGGCAATCGCTTTAATCAGAGGCCCAAAAAGTCTCGCCCCAGCGAGCATGACACGTGCCTGCATGCAGCAAGCCTCTGGAATTCGGTGGGCGATACTGGGTTCGAACCAGTGACCCCTCGCGTGTGAAGCGAGTGCTCTACCACTGAGCCAATCGCCCGAATGTGCCCCAACCGTACCCGCTCCCGTCCCTTTACAAGACATCAGCCACCAGCATTGGACCCAGCGTCCAAATACGTGGAAAACCGCCATTTGGGGTTATCGTTGTTTGTTACAAAGATGTTGGTTGAACTCGAACCTAAAACCCTCGTTACAGGAGAACACATGTCATTGACCCACACGTGGCGCAAAGTTGCCACCGCTATTTCAACCTTTGCGCTCGTAGGAGCAGGCCTCGCTGCAGCCACACCCTCCGCGATGGCGGCAGATGCCCCTATCGGTGGCTGCTCAATTTCTGGCAATTCATCGGGCACGGTCGGTATGAGCCAGACCCGTACTGTGCAAGATTGCCAAAATTACAATCAGGTTGGAATCGGCTACAACGGAAACCCCCCATCCCAATTCATCGACATCTATCAAGGTACAGCCACGAATGCAATTGCAACTTGGCAACCACTTCTCGCGGGCACGGCGAACCTCTATTTGGGTGGGGCAATTTATGCCACGTCGTCCATATCTAAAGTCACAACTACAACAACGGTTGCGGCGCCCAACAACGCTCAGGTGGGAGTCGCGACAAAGATCACTGTGACTGTTCAGTCTGCCAGCCCAAGCGCGTACAACCCAACGGGTCAAGTTGTTGTTAAGGACATCAACGGCGCCACTTTGTCAACCATGGGCCTGACCCCGGGTCCGGGAACAGGCCAGTCGTACGCCTACTACTGGTGGACTCCGCCAGCTGCGGGTAGTTACACATTCCAGGCAACTTACAACGCTGACGCAAATGATCAGGGTTCGGTCTCCCCGCAGGACGTAACTGTCGCTACTCCGAGCGGAAACCCAATCACTTTGACTCACCCTGCACAAATGACTCAGGGTGTCCCTGTGACACTGACTGCAACCGTCTATCCCACGTCGATTAAGGGCTCTGTTGGATTCACGTTGAACGGTAATCCGATCAGCGCCTCCATCCCGTTGGTAAATGGTGTCGCTAATTACACCTGGACTCCAAACGTAGTCGGCCCAGTCACTATCGGCGCTAGTTACACCACCAATCAAGGTGGCAGCGGATCGACAACGGACAACGTCAACATCATCGCTGGTCCAGTTGCATCGGATGCAATTACGTTGATTCAGCCAGGTTGGGGCGCGTGGACCAATGGGGGCAGTTACAACATGGGCAACGGGTCCAACTTCACGTTCCAGGCCAGCACTCTTTCCGGTGCACCTGTGACTTTGAGTGAAACCGGTCCCTGTGTTGTCTCGGGTCTCACCCTTCAGGTCAATGCGGGCTCAGGTGTCTGCAATATGAAGGCCTCAACACCCGGCTCTAATGGCTATGCAGGTGTCACCTATGGCTACACCATCAACCTGGTACCCGGTACACAGGTTGCAACCTTGTCTGCCCCACCTTCAGGCCGATACAAGGTGGGCCGCGTGCTTGTTCTTGAATCCCCAGGACAGCAGGACACCAATGCTGGGCAGAACATCACCTGGAAGCTCAAGAAAGCTGGAAAGAAGAACTGCCAACTTCTCTACCCCAATAACGGTTCCGTGACCCTGCGCATCAAGAGCAAGGGACCTTGCACGGTCCTTGGAACAGCTCCAGGTGTAGCCGGCCAGTGGTTGAAGTTCTCCACTGCACGTAAGTACACGGGCCGCTAAACACGCCCGCGCAGCATCGATTCGGGCGGCACTCCTTCGGGGGTGCCGCTCAATTCATTTCGTTGGCAACTATTTGCGCGTATTCCGCAGAAATCTTTTTGGTGAGGGGCCGAGATGCGGCCATGAGTCGCTCCCCGCACTTCTCCACAGGATGCACGCCGCGCGTGCTCGAAGTAAGAAATATTTCCGAGCAATCTTCCAGAACGTCCAGTGACAGTTCATTTTCGCGAGCCAAGCCATGGTCGAGTAAGACGCCTCGTGTTATTCCTGGCAACACTCCACTAGCAAGTGACGGAGTCACAACCTCCCCGCCGATCACAACAAAAATATTTGAAGTCGCGCCTTCAGAGAGATTTCCCCGACTGTTAGCAAATAGGCCTTCAGAGAAGCCGCGATCCTGCGCCCAATTCATGGCAAGAATATTTTCAAAATATGAAGTTGTCTTGATCCCTGTCAATGCTGAGTTTTCATTCCTCACCCATGGGACAAGCGTGCAGCTGGTTGTTGCGGGCCAGGGGTTTAATCGAGTCATACTTATTAATACAGAGATTGCCGATGCCTCCTCTTGTGTGCACGTGACTCGAAGGCGGTATTCGATGTCAGGCGCAGCATTGACTTGAATCAGACTTCGAATTCCAGTTGCAATCGCATCTGCATCCAATGCGGGCCAGTTGAGCAATTGACAGGAATGCATCAGCCTGTCCAGATGCCGATGCACAAACTGCGGCTTCCCATTGGCAACTTTGAGGGTTTCAAAAACGCCCTGACCCGAAAGCAGCCCTCGATTCGATGCCGAAATCATTGGTTGATCGGTGAACTCACCGTTGAGCCAAAATGTTGGGCAATACTCACTCATGGCGTTTTGCTCACCTTCGCGGCCAAGTTTGTGAGGTTCCTAGCCTTCAATTCCGTCTCCTCCCACTCAGCATGGGCATCAGAGTTCCAAGTGATGCCTGCGCCCGTTCCAAATTTAAGCTCACCCCGATCAAACCAAAAAGTTCTAATGGCAACAGCCAGTTGTGCTGTTTTATTTTCAGCATCAATCCAACCAAATGCACCGCAATAGAAACTGCGGGGCGCTGGTTCCAACTCTCTAATGATTTCTAACGCAGATATCTTCGGCGCCCCTGTCACTGACCCAGGCGGAAAAGTTGCTGAGAACAGATCAGACCACGTGGTGCCCCCAATTAATGTCGCCTCAATTTTCGAGACCAATTGGACCAAACCCGGATGTTGCTCAACCTCTAGTAGTGCAACGGTGTGAACACTTCCCGTCACCGCGCATTGCGATAGGTCGTTGCGCACTAGATCAACAATCATGATGTTCTCTGCGCGATCCTTTTCGCTCAGCCCCGATGCATCTGCGGCGGTGCCCTT
>JBDQMZ010000054.1:0-3513 GCA_040261955.1 Candidatus Nanopelagicales bacterium | reverse complement strand
GGATTACTTGAAGTCACAAAAGGATATGTGCCATGGTCAACATCGAGCAGTGTTCCTTGGCCGCCCTCGAGCAAGACAACCTTGCCCTGGTCCAGAGCTTGATTGAGCAACAGGGATGTGTCGCGCACTAAGGGACGCAGCGCATCGGCGTATTGCAACAGGTCCTCGACAACTGCATCAACTTCAATTGCACGACGGTTGAATACTTTGACCAGCACTTGGTTCTTGTTCGCCAGCGCGCCTTCAACTTTTTGGCGCAATATGGATTCATCGAAAAGGTCTTGAACACGGATACCAACACGCGCGATTTTGTCGCTGTAGGTCGGACCGATTCCGCGTCCCGTTGTGCCAATTTGTGCTTTACCCAAAAAACGTTCGGTGACTTTGTCCAGTGTCACGTGATAACTGGTGATCAAATGAGCGTTAGCACTGATCAACAACTTTGAAGTGTCAACGACTTGCGCGTTGAGCCCTGCGATTTCCTCTAATAAGACCGCAGGATCAATAACCACGCCATTACCAATAACGGGAATAACTTCAGGTGTCAGAATTCCGCTAGGCAACAAATGGAGCGCAAATTTCTTGTCACCGATGACCACCGTGTGTCCGGCGTTGTTTCCGCCTTGGTATCGAACAACGTAATCAACTCGATCTCCCAAGAGATCCGTTGCTTTTCCTTTTCCTTCATCGCCCCACTGGGAGCCAAGGAGAACTATTGCTGGCACTGCGAAAGGCTATCGGAGTCTTATGTGGATTTTTGAGCGAGGTTACGACCGAGGTCCCGGCCGGAAAGCCACGCTGCTTCAACACGAGGCTTTGCCGAAAATTCATCGCCTGCAAGGCAAATGGGACCTCCATGGCTTAATGGCTGCGCCTGAGTGCTCCCATCGGCTGGTTTTGCGTAGGTCCAGCGGTGGGCATGCGACCAGATTGGTGTCTCAATGAATCCCAATGTTCGCTGCACTGCACGCAGCGCAAAGGGAATCACTGTCTGAGGGTCTGTCAGGTGATGGGCGGCGAGAACGGGGTGGACATGGGCTACAAGCGCTGGCGCATTGTCACCTCGCCGAGTTCCGTCATTTGCTATCCACGTAATTTCGTTATCACCGTTAACAAAAATTCCATCAAAGTCGCGCCAGATTTTTTGGTCGAAAAGAAATGAAACAGCAATCACTGGCTCCCAGTGTGCTGGAGAAATTGTTGCGGCCTGGGGGTAAATCTTTGCTGCTTGAGGCGTTGGCATGCACAGCGCAATTGCCGAATATTTCTCCTGCGACACTATCTCGTCGAGGTCAGTGACTTCACCCTCTTCGATTTCAAAGTCTTGAGCAAGGTACTCAACAACGCTGCGAATTCCCTTGGGCGCGGTGTAGCGCATGGGGCCGACTTTGACACCACCAATTCCTTGCGAGTCAGCAATATGAAACGCATTGGTCCATTCAGCAACAACACCAGCGTTGATCATTACCTCAGTGAGTTCCATGAAGTCAGGATCGCTCACGGTGAAATACGACGCACCGATATCAAAAACTCGACCGTCGTATTTCGTTCCGGAGTCACGCACACTCTTGGAGGCCATGCGGCCCCCAATTTTCATGCCCTTATTGATGATCTTGAAAGGAACACCGTGGTCACGAAGTTCACGTGCACAAGCAATTCCGCTGATGCCTGCACCAACAATCAGTACAGGTTTCCTGCTGGAATTACTGGTGGCGACTTCACCCAAGGGTTGGGTCACAGTCAACAAGGAACTCTTTAATGCGAACGGTTTCATCGACTTCACCGATTGCTTCAGCCGCGCGACCTAGGTCCTGCAAGCAGCGCAAGAATCCCTGGTTGGGAACATGGCTCCAGGGAACTGGCCCGTGACCCTTCCAGCCGTTGCGGCGCAATGCATCAAGGCCCCGGTGGTAGCCAACGCGCGCGTAGGCATAGGAAGCAATGACATCGCCCGAATCCCAAGCAGTTTCGCTCAACATTGCCCACGCGAGTGAGCTGGTGGGGTATTTCTTGGCAACTGCTTGTGCATCTTCACCAGCGGCGAGAGCAGCTTGCGCCGCGTCTCCTTCTGGTAGATACGTGGGATCAGGACCGCCAAGCAGATTGACACCGCTCATTACTTCATCTTCGTTCCGACAGAGCGAAGATCCTCGCAAGCGAGTTTCACGCGATCGGCCATTCCTTTTTCCGCTGCCTTGCCATAGGAACGTGGGTCGTACTGCTTCTTATTGCCAACTTCACCATCAATCTTGAGCACACCGTTGTAGTTCACAAACATGTGATCAGCAATGGGGCGGGTGAATGCATACTGGGTGTCAGTGTCGATATTCATTTTCACAACACCGTAATCGAGGGACTCGCGAATTTCACTGAGCAATGATCCGGAACCGCCATGGAATACCAGGTCAAATGGCTTGTCCACGCCATATTCCTTGCCCACCGATATTTGAATGTCGTTCAAGATCGACGGTGTCAAAACAACATTACCTGGCTTATAAACACCATGAACGTTGCCAAATGTTGCAGCGACCATGTAACGGCCACGCTCACCTAATCCAAGCTTCTTTGCTGTTGCTAGGCCATCGTCAATTGTTGAGAAAAGTTTCGCGTCATGCTTTGCCTCGACACCGTCTTCCTCGCCACCGACAACACCAATTTCGATTTCAAGGATGATGTTCGCTTTGACACATGCTTCGAGCATGCGCTCAGCAATATCAAGATTCTCATTGAGAGGGACCGCGGAGCCATCCCACATATGTGACTGGAACAAAGGCTCAAGACCCTTGGCCACTCGCTCCTGTGAAATCGCGATGAGTGGTTCCATGAAACCGGGGAGCTTGTCCAATGGGCAGTGATCGGTATGCAGGGCAATGTTGACGTCGTACTTCGCTGCGACAACATGCGCGAACTCGGCGAGAGCAACCGCGCCGGTGACCATGTCTTTGACACTCTGGCCGGAGGCGAATTCAGCACCGCCCCATGACACCTGAACGATTCCATCACTCTCAGCCTCGGCGAATCCGCGGATAGCTGCGACGATTGTCTGGGAGGACGAGGTGTTGATCGCGGGATAGGCGAACTTGCCGGCTTTAGCCCGATCGAGCATTTCGGCGTAGACCTCTGGTGATGCGATTGGCATGTGATTTCCCCTTATTTGTGAATGCTTGCGCCCTATCCTTCCACTGCCACGTTAACGTCATGTAACCGGTTAAATGGCCCACTGCCGAATCCAGCCATGCATGGCGATGGCCGCCGCCGCAGAGACGTTTATTGAGCGAGTGGACCCAAATTGGCTGATTTCAATGAGGGACTGGCAGGCTGCGCGCATGGGTTCAGACAATCCAGTTCCCTCCTGCCCCACGACCAGAATGCATTTTTCCGGGTAATTGAAAGTCTCCACGGGGACTGATCCCTCCATGTTGTCCACCCCGATGATAGGGATCCCGGCTTCCTTGGCCCACTGGGCGAAGACTTCAGCATTCTCGTGGTGGTGAACATGTTGGTATCTATCGG
>JBDQMZ010000053.1:0-4350 GCA_040261955.1 Candidatus Nanopelagicales bacterium | reverse complement strand
GTTGTTCCGACTGCTACAACCGTGTTGAGCCACCTGCGTGGAGTGCGCGGGACAGGCGCAATCTCAGGCACGGAATTTGACGAATCACTCACGCATTGGCTCTTTCTGGTTCGCTCTTGTGAAAACGCTCTGTCAGAGCGCGGGAAGGGTAACTACGACAGCGTACGTCATCAGATTCAGGCGTGGGACAACCCCATGCCTCAGGTCAAGCATCATCTTGAGTTTTTGAGACCCCATGTTTAACCAAAGTCTCCGGCATGCGAAGAACGAGGAGAATCGGAATGAGCGCCAAAGCCGCACCCGCGGCAAAGGCCCAGTTAAAGTCGAACAGGTCCACCAGGAGCCCGGCAACGAGTGGCCCGATGATGGCGCCAACATCGCTCATCATTTGGAAGGTGGCCACGACAATGCCGCCCTTCTTGCCACCCATCACGTCGCCGACCACCGCAGACGGTGCCGACCCCAGGAATGCGGCGCCAAACCCCTGCATGGCCATTGACAACAGGAATAGGACGGTGCCTGCAACGGCAGCGGTGCCGAGGCCATTCACGGCGATATCCGACAATGTCAAAATGATCATTCCGATGGCCGTTGCCACACTGCCAAAGAGCAGGGCTTTGCGGCGTCCCTGGGTGTCAGCCATGCGACCAGCGGGAAGCAGAACAAGCGCTTGCACGGCGGCAGCTGCAAGGAAACCGAAGCCAGAAAGTGATGCCCCACGTTGAAGTGCCTCAACAACAAAGAGTGGAACCACTGAGCTTCTTAAACCGAATGAAACAAAACCCGCAATCAAGTTTGTGCCGAGAGCAGCCTGGTAGGCCTTGCTACTCAGGGCTGTGCGCAATTCCTGCATTTTGCCCGCTTGGCCTTGTGAAACTCGTTCCTCGCGCTCGTGCAACTGAGCACGGCTTAGAAAAATCATTGTGACGAGCGCTGCGATGAATAGTGATCCGGCGTAGACAAAAAATGGAGCGCGAATGGAAATCGCAACAACGATCCCACCAACGGCAGGACCCGCGACTCCGCCCAAGAGGAATCCGCCTTGAAAAGCGCTGGCCGCACGACCTCGCTGGTTGGAATCAACCACACGCAACAGAAGTGCCATTGCTGAGACGGTGAACATGGAAGACCCGATACCGCCAATGCCTCTAAATGCAATCAGTTGCAGGTAGGTCTGTGAAAATCCTGCGATGGCGCTTGACGTTGCAACAATGAGCAGACCACTGGTGAGCACGATTCGTTCACCCATCCGGTCAACCAAACCACCGGCAATCGGAGCGAAGATGAAACGCATAAGTGCAAATGACGAAATGACGGCACTGGCTTGAAGCGCATTGACATCAAATGTTTTGGCAAAAATAGGCAGAGCAGGGGCCAGGATTCCAAAACCAATTGCAACGAAGAATGCAATGGCTGAGAGGACCGCTACCTCTCTGGGTAGGCCGTGCAGCAGTGGCGTTCGGCGCATTGCCCCGCCCAGACGCCGGGTACGAGAACGCTGAGCGGATGCTCCTTGTTCCGCTGGTCCCTGATCTGACACGCATCGCCCCATGTTTATAGGAGGAAGAGTTTCCTCACACCAAAGTTGGACTCTACTGATCTGTCTATCCACAGGTGAGGACCGCCTCTGTCCGGAAAAGCGGTATGAGCGGCAAGATAGTGGCATGGCGTCAACCCAGGAGGAGAAGCCCGGCAGCGGTGCACTCGTGGACCGGTGGCGCTCACAGGTGTACAGCGCTGAGGACCAATTCTCACAACTCCTCAATAGGGGTGGGGTCGTGGACTTCTTTGGAAGTTCACTTGATGTACCCCTTCAACGTCGATTTGGTGACATTGCAAGCGTGCGCGATTACGTTGCGTCGGTGCATGAGCAAGTGCTGGTCCATTTCCCAGATATCGCATGTCCCAATGTTCGGGCGCGAAAAGGAACTACTCAGGCGCATTATGAATTTTCCACTGCAACTATTGCCGTCCCGGTCAATGATCAATGGGCACTGCGGGAAAGCGTAATTTTGCATGAATGGGCGCACCACCTGACTGCTTTCACGTGCGCCAGCCCAGTCCAAGCACATGGTCCTGAATTTGTGGCCAATATGGTGGCACTCGTTGAAATAATCTTGGGGGAGTCAGCAGCTTTGCTGTTACGTGCCGGGTACCAAGCTGCACAGGTTCCCATCGCAGTGGTGGATGCCGCGAAGTGAAGTTAGAACGGATCGCTGCGCTGCTCGCAAAAGCTGAGCGGACGGACAATGCAGCAGAAGCAGATGCCTACTTGTCCAAGGCGCAAATGCTGGCAACCTTGGCCAGCATCGATCTAGCCACAGCGCGGGGACACACACAGAGCAAAGAGTCGTCAGTACCCATCAGCAGGACCGTGACAATCGGAGAGAAAGGCAAAAGGGCCAACACTCATCTGGTGAATCTATTTGTCACCATTGCCCACACAAACTCAGCGCAAGTCGATGTTGCGCGCGATTCCACTTATGTCATCAGTTATGGCATGGCAGGTGATCTTGATTCAATCGAAACACTCTTCGCTTCCCTCGCCGTTCAAATGACAGGTCACGCCAATGTCTACGTGAGTGCAGGAAAGTGGCGCGGTGAAAGTTTCGACGGACGCGTTCGGGTTAACGGTCGATACCGACGTCGCACGGTTGAATTTACGGCTCAAACTGCTCGCGCCGCCTTCTATCGGGCATACATTGCAAGGATCGGTGAACGTTTACAGGAGGCTCGCGAGCAAGCTATCCGCGAGAATGACAAGGCGTCCAAGGATTCATCGAAAATATCTGGATCTCTGGTGCTCGCAGATCGTGAAAAGACCATTGCCGCATTTCATCGATCGACTTCTCAGGCACGAGGAAGATGGGGAGGGTATAGCGGTGTGGCCTCCGCCAATGCAGGTTCAGCAGGAAGCGCAGGGCGTTCGGCGGCCTCCAAGGCCCGACTCGCGGAGCAAGCAGGTATTGCGGGTCAGCGAGGCCAACTGCCGCGAGGCTGACATGATTCTGTGGTGGACCCGAAAGTGACGCTCGCAGATATCGAGCAGGCCAGAGAGGTTATTAGGCCTGTGGTCAATGCTTTCCCAGTTGCAAATGCTCGTTGGTTGACAGAACTCGTTGGTGGTCCTGTTTATCTGGTGCCAGAAAATCTGCAACGCGCTGGCTCATTCAAAATCCGAGGCGCTTTTAACAGGCTCGCACGATTATCACCAGAAGAGCAGGCACGCGGAGTAGTGGCGGCGAGTGCCGGCAACCATGCCCAAGGTGTTGCATTGGCCGCACAGGTGCTCGGCATTGATGCCACAATTTTTATGCCGCTAGGCGCGACTATCCCGAAAGTCAAAGCAACTCAGGGCTATGGCGCTCACGTTGAATTCGCTGGCTACTCAATCGATGAAGCACTTGTCTCTGCACAGGAATTCGCTGATCGCACTGGTGCGATTCTGATTCATCCGTTCAACCACGAAGATATCGTGGCCGGTCAAGGAACACTGGGTCTCGAGATTCTTGAAAAAATTCCCGATGTTCAGACAGTTGTTGTCTGCACCGGCGGCGGCGGTTTACTGGCTGGCGTTGCATTGGCCATCAAGTCAGTTCGACCCGATGTAACGGTAATTGGTGTTCAAGCAGAAGGTGCGGCGGCGTATCCGCCATCACTTGAAGCGGGGAAACCAATTGCACTCACTTCCATGACGACCATGGCTGACGGGATCGCCGTTGGCCGACCGGGTGATATCCCATTTGCAATCATTCAAAAGTATGTAGATGAAATCATGACAGTGAGTGAAGAGCAATTGTCATACGCTGCACTATCCGTATTGGAGCGCGCGAAGCTAATTGTTGAGCCCGCGGGTGCCGCGGCAACGGCGGCTGTCATGGCACATCCCGAAAAATTCGCTCCCCCTGTTGCAGTAGTTCTTTCGGGCGGAAATGTTGATCCACTGCTCCTGCTGCGCATCATTCGTCATGGCATGACTGCAGGAGGGCGTTACCTGACCTTGAGAGTTCAAGTGCCTGATGCTCCGGGGAGTCTGGCTGCGGTTCTTGAGGCGGTTCAAAGCAAGTCGGCCAACGTAGTTGAAGTGGACCACAACAGGATTGATCCGCAACTGGGTGTGGACGAGGTTGAAATTGTCCTTCAGGTGGAAACGCGGGGGCGTGAGCATGCAGATCTTGTTCTGAAGGCAGTGCGCGACAGTGGTTTCGCCGTCACTGAGTTATAGACAACAACTTTGGTCGATAGAATTCGATCATGGCTAAAGATGATGCAGTTCATGCCGAAGGCTTGGTCAAGACATTCGGCGACGTCAAAGCACTTGATGGTTTAGACCTCGTGGTTCCCAAAGGC
>JBDQMZ010000052.1:0-2953 GCA_040261955.1 Candidatus Nanopelagicales bacterium | reverse complement strand
TTCCATTGCTCAACAAATTGATGCTGGTGATCGCATTGTTGTTGGGGTTAACAAGTTCACGGTTGAACATGAAGACGTCTACGAACCGCTGAGGGTCAACCCTGCTATCGAGGCAGAACAAGTCGCCCGGCTCGATGCACTGAAAGCTAAGCGGGACAACGACGAGGTGAGTCGACTGCTAGCCCAAATCTCTGAAACTGCAAAGGGTGATGGGAACCTGCTGTACCCCATGCGTGATGCGCTGAAGGCCCACGCGACTGTGGGTGAAGTTTCCGACGCCCTGCGCGATGTGTGGGGGACTTACACGCCAAAGGATTTCTTCTAAGAACCCAGGTCGCTTTATTTTTCTAAAGCCAGATAACGCTGTACTGCCGGTTAATGGGCAATTCCGCATACAGGGCAATAGGAATTTGAGAGCAGACTCCGAGGCGACCCAGAACATCCAAGGAGATCAAATTACGACCATTTTCCCACTTGGAAAATGCTGGTTGCGTTGTTTCGATGCGCGCGGCGAGCTCTGCCTGCGTGCAGCCTGCTTGGAAGCGAATTTCGTTTAGCCAGAAGGACATTCGCCAACTCATTAAACGGTGCATGTTTTCGACGTGCACACGGGTGTCGTGGATATCCGGTGGCGCATGCGGACCCCCGGGGTGAGCCCAGGTTCCGAGGTCATATCTGCCCCGCAAGGGCCCGCCAGCGTTGAACATTCACACATCGTGGCCCCCGCTGCGAGTCCGTGCAACCAGCTATCCACAGCCATCACGAGGCCTCAAATTGCCACGTACGAATTTGCTCGACATTGCACGCGTGCAATGTCAGCGTTTTAGTGGGCCAAGTATCGCGATAGTGCACGCGTGCAATATCAGCGTTTAAAGCTCGACAGCGAAGTACTGCTTCTCCAGGAATTCGTGGATTCCTGCGAAACCGCCTTCACGGCCAAGTCCCGACTCTTTCATGCCACCGAATGGCGCGGCAGGATCAGATGCGATGCCACGATTGATGGCAACCATCCCGGATTGCATCTTGCGTGCCACATGAATGCCTTCGCCGTTGTCTTTGGCGAATACATAACTCATCAGTCCGTATTCGGTGTCATTCGCCATTCTGATGGCTTCTTCGGTGCTGCCGACCGTCACGACCGGGACAACCGGTCCGAATACCTCAGTGCGAGTCAAAATCGAGCCGTGCTCGATACCGCTGACCAGGTGAGGGGCAACGAACGCACCATCAGTGGGAGCATTTCCGGCTTCGGTGACGGTGCCACCTTCGCTGCGTGCTTGATCAATGAGCTCAACAATCTTGTTGCGCTCATTCTCACTGACCATGGCCCCCAAGTTGTTGCTCTGATCAATTCCCGGACCTATCTTGAGCCCGCGAAGCGCCGCCTCAAACTTGGTGGTGAATTCAGCACTCAGGGACTCGTGAACATAGAACCGATTGGCTGCCGTGCATGCGGCACCACCGTTACGCATTTTCGCAACCATTGCACCGGCAACTGCCTTGTCAACGTCAGCACCTTCAAGGACGAGGAACGGTGCGTTTCCGCCCAGTTCCATGGACGATGGCAGAACGCGCTGCGCGGTTTGCTCAAGGAGCAATTTGCCAACGTAGGTCGAGCCGGTGAACGAGAGCGTTGCCACTCGAGGATCAGCAAGAATTGCGCTAGAGATCGGACCGGACTTTGCTGTGGTCACAATATTGACCACACCAGCAGGTACTCCTGCGCGCTGAAGAATCTCGCCGATCCAGAGCGCGGTGAGAGGAGTTTCTGACGGCGGCTTGAGCACCGCGGTGCATCCTGCTGCAAGTGCTGGCGCAATCTTTCGGGTGATCATCGCGGCTGGGAAGTTCCACGGTGTGATCATGTAGGCCACACCCATGGGGCGGTGGTCGGTGATGATGGTCTTATCCCCTGATGGTGAATATCTGAATCCACCCTCAACGCGCGAGGCTTCTTCAGAGAACCAGCGGAAGAACTCGGCTGCATAAAGCGACTCGCCCATGGCATCGCTCCAGGCCTTGCCGTTCTCCAAAGCGATTAGTCGAGCGCAATCTTCAATTTCAGCGGTCATGATTTCAAATGCCTTGCGCAAAATCTCTGCACGATAGCGGGCAGGAGTCAATGACCAGGTTTGAAAGGCCTCATATGCCGAGTCGACGGCTGCGATTCCATCCTCGACCGTGGCATTGCCAATCTCGGCCAACGTGCCATAGGTCGCCGGGTTGATGACATTGAGACCTGTAGCTGTCTGAATCCATTCCCCACCGATAAGAAGGCGGGTGGGAGTACTGGCGGGAAGTGCGTCCACTGACATGGGGAACCTTTCGGAGTTGGTGACCGTAATCTAGTGGTTCATCCCGCCCTGTGGGGAAAGTGTGACCTTCCCAACACGCGGTGTGCTCAGACACCACCCAATGGGTTTCTCTGATCCACCCGCGTCCCTTAACATGGGTCGATCATGTTGGTGACTCGAAAGCCTTTTGGTGGCATCCGCGCCGTCACGGCAGCCTGCGCAATCGCAGTCACCGCGTCGTTGACGTTCATGTCCTCCCCCGCACATGCTGAACCACCCGTGGGCGGCGAACAACTCACCGGCAAAGGGAAGATTGTTAATTTGGGGCAGGGCGCTGACCCACTCCCCGAGGTCTGGGCGGCCACCTGGCTTGTTGCCAACGCCGATACCGGCGAGATTCTGGCGGCAAAAGGTCCACACATTCAGCGCGCCCCAGCCAGCACACTTAAAACCTTGACGTCACTAGCGGTCATGCCCCAACTTGACGCCCAACAGGAAGTCAAGGCAAAGAAGAGAGCTGTCAATACCTACGGCAGCAAAGTGGGATTGGTTCGCGGTAAGCAGTACTCAATCGAATACCTCTACTACGCGTTGCTGCTGCCCAGCGCTAACGACGCGGCCATCGCACTGGCCCAAGCAAATGGTGGAGTCAAAACCAC
>JBDQMZ010000051.1:0-4145 GCA_040261955.1 Candidatus Nanopelagicales bacterium | reverse complement strand
TCTCAATGGCGAGGATGACGGAGTGCTCAAAGTGATCGCCTACCGGCGCCCAGATTCGCAGCTGCCCTTAACGTGTGTTCTCAACACCAGCGAGCGCAACTTCTCACTTCCAGCCGACTTTGGAACGGAATTGCTGCAGGCATCAGGGCCCGAGGTCGCAGTGGTCGACTCTGAAGATGGCGAACACTTGGTGCTGGGACCCGAGACCTGCGTCTGGATTCGCGGCTAACTCAGATTGAATTTAGTTGACAATTCGCAGACCCGTGCGAGCTGCGGGTCCCGTTGCGTAGGCGAACACTTGACCCCGCGGAGTGCTGAGCCGTTTCCACGGACCACACGTGGCCGCACTGACCTTGACCGGCTCATTCCAGAGCAGTTGAAGGCGAACAGCAGCGTGCAGCATTCGAACGGGTAGCCCGGCCCACCCTGGACGCTCCCAGATTTCATCCGCTAAGTCAGACATCCCCCGCTCGCCCAAGCCTTTACTGCGACGGTCGAATTCTTCGGCTGCCTCATTAACAATCGGGACTATGTCGCTAGCCAGCGCTGTCATGGGAATCTGCCAACCATTTGTTGGCGGCATTTCAACCAGGGAGGTTCCCGCCAATGATTCAACAGCTTCAAGCGCGTTGAGGTCAATCTTCGGGCTTTGGTCATTCATCAACAGATTTAACAATGAACTTGCATGAACGATTCGATCAAAAGGTGCAGCGCCACCGATTGTGGCTGGCATGGCGATAAACACGTGAACATCAAGTGGTAGCGCGGAATAGAACCCAACGGCAGATGGTGATGTCACTACTCGAAGCACTAGCGCTGGTTTCCACTCAATTTGTTTTTCGATGAGACCAACGAGCGTGCGTCGCTCGGTGGCTCCTAATTCAATCTGCACGAATTACTCCAGTTCGGCGACGGCGAGAAGTGCTTCGCGCATCTTGGGTGGAATGGGCACTGCTTTGTCATTATCAAAGCACACCATGACACTTTCCGCCTCTGCATTGAGGATGCCATGTTCATTGATGATTCGATAGTTGACATGGTACGACGTTTTACCAATTGCACTGATCCACACTTCAATAGTTAACGGTTCAAGGGAATAATGAATTGGTTTGCGAAAATCAATTGACTGATGTGCCATGACCTGACTTACCTTGACACCCTCGAGACTCCCGATCTCATGCATCGCTCTGATTCGAGCCTCTTGCAAGTAGTCCAGGAACATCGTGTTGTTCACATGGCCCAACGGGTCCAGATCACTAAACCTGCGAGCAACGTGCGTGATGATTACGGTCACTGAAGTTTCCTAATCGCGAGTCAGCTTGCGATAAGTCGCACGATGTGGTCGTGCAGCTTCCTCGCCCAATCGTTCGATCTTGTTCTTTTCATAAGACTCGAAGTTGCCCTCGAACCAAAACCATTGCGAGTCGCCTTCGTAGGCCAAGATGTGTGTGGCGATTCGATCAAGGAACCAGCGGTCATGGGAGGTGATCACCGCGCAGCCCGGGAATTCCAGGAGCGCCTTTTCCAAGGAACCAAGGGTCTCAACATCAAGGTCGTTTGTGGGTTCGTCGAGCAGGAGCAGGTTGCCACCCATCTTGAGAGTGAGTGCGAGGTTCAGTCGGTTTCGTTCACCACCGGAAAGCACCTTGGCCTGCTTTTGCTGATCCGGGCCTTTGAAGCCAAAAACTGAGACGTAAGCGCGCGATGGCATTTCAACATTGCCCACTTTGATCCAGTCGAGGCCATCAGAGACAACTTCCCACACATTCTTAGTTGCATCAAGACCTGACCGGGTCTGATCAACGTATGACAGTTTGACCGTCTCCCCCACCTTGATATCACCTGATGTTGGCAGATTGTCTTTATCAGTGTCACCCGTGGCTGCGGCAACGATCATTTTGAACAGGGTTGTCTTTCCAACACCGTTCGGGCCAATCACACCAACAATGCCATTTCGCGGGAGGGTGAATGAAAGATTGTCAATCAAGAGGCGATCATCAAAACCTTTGGTTAATCCCTTGGCTTCAACAACAACGGAGCCCAGACGTGGGCCTGGTGGAATCTGGATTTCTTCCATGTCCATCTTCCGGGTTTTTTCAGCCTCTGTTGCCATTTCCTCGTAACGATCCAAACGGGCGCGCGACTTGGTTTGGCGCGCCTTCGCATTGGACCGAACCCATTCGAGTTCATCGGTCAAGCGCTTTTGAAGTTTGACGTCCTTTGCGCCTTCAACCTTCAAACGGGCAGCCTTAGTTTCCAAATATGTGGTGTAGTTGCCTTCATAGGGGTAGGCGCGGCCACGATCGAGTTCAAGGATCCATTCAGCGACGTTGTCGAGGAAGTACCGATCGTGCGTGATCGCAATAACGGTGCCTGGGTATTTTTCCAGGTGTTGCTCCAACCACTGAACACTCTCGGCATCAAGGTGGTTGGTGGGTTCATCCAGCAAGAGCAAACTTGGCTGGCGAAGCAGTAATTGGCATAAAGCAACGCGGCGCTTCTCACCACCGGATAAAACTGAAATGTCGGCATCGCCCGGTGGGCAACGCAGTGCGTCCATGGCTTGCTCGAGTTGATTGTCCAAGTCCCACGCATTGCGGTGGTCGATTTCCTCCTGCAACTTGCCCATTTCGGCCAACAAGGAGTCGTAGTCGGCATCAGGCTCAGCCAGTTCCACGGAAATTTGGTTAAAGCGGTCAACCATTGCTTTGGTCTCTGAAACACCATCTTGCACGTTCTCGAGGACTGATTTTGACTCATCAAGCTTGGGTTCCTGCATCAAGATGCCGACTGTGAACCCTTCATGCAACTTGGCTTCGCCGTTGGAGACATCGTCTATCCCCGCCATGATCTTTAACAGGCTCGACTTTCCCGCGCCGTTGGGACCAACAACACCGATCTTGGCGCCCGGCAGGAAGGACAGCGTCACGTTGTCCAAGACAACTTTGTCACCATGGGCTTTGCGTGCTTTTTGCAAGGTATAAATGAACTCGGCCATAGCACGAAAGCCTAGTGTGACAACGAATCACAAGCTTCATGCCCTGACTCAACTAACCAACCGCGGCACCAAGGGTTCTATTACCCCTCAGTGCCGCGGCTACAACGGTTAAACCGCAATGATTTCGCCTGTTTCGAGGTCAACAGACTCTTCATTTGATCCCATTTGATCCAAGTAGTCCACTGCATCCTGACCTAGGACATCGGCCAACATGCGCCGCTCACTTTCTACGACAGACTCACGCTTCACACGGGTAAACACCGCAGTTCCTCTGGATAGGTCGGGGCCAACCGCCGTTGCCTCAATGTCCACGTAGCGCATCACATGCGTGTGGTCACCACATTCCTTCTCATGCTCACGACTACGCATGCGACCATTAACGATCACGGGCATGCCTTTCATGAGACTTGCCGCGGCATTGTGAGCCATGTTGCGCCAACAGCTCACCGTGAAGTAATGGGTATCACCATCGATCCAGCGTTCATTGCCACGATCGAATCTGCGTGTTGTGCTCGCAACCCGAAACGAAGCCACGGCCTCACCAGATGCCGTAAATCGCAGTTCCACATCATTGACCAAATTTCCCAGAACAGTTATTCCAATGTCATTCATCACTTACCTCAACTTTCCTTGTAGCACTTTCATTAGTGCGATTAAAGGAAAGAATCAACTAAAGATTGGTTCGATTAAACCTCAATGCTTGACCTGTGGACGTGGGACAAAAAATCCACAACATGTGGATATTCACTCAGTGAGTTGACTCAATGATGAACGTCTTCGCACAACTGGCAGACTGTGCATGTGCTCACCACGGTCGGTCGCTTTGCCTTAGGTCTCTTTCTTATTTTCGCCTCGCTCGGACACTTTCTCTCGGCCAATGAATTTCTCGCCCAGGTACCGCCGTGGATGCCTGCTCCAGAACTCGTTGTTTTGCTCTCCGGCGTGGTTGAACTCGTACTTGGCTGCGCGATCATTTTTTCCCCAAAAAAATGGCTGCCAACCATTGGATGGACCACCGCTGCATTCTTTGTTGTAATTTTCCCTGGAAACCTGTGGCAATATTTCGAAGGCAGGGACGCTTTTGGGCTCGATTCAGACACAGCCCGACTCGTACGATTGATGTTCCAACCGCTACTCATTATTTGGG
>JBDQMZ010000050.1:0-14872 GCA_040261955.1 Candidatus Nanopelagicales bacterium | reverse complement strand
CTGAGTGACACTTTTGATCGTAGGACTGTTGGAATAGTTACCGCAGTGGGCTTGTGGGGCACATCCCTATTGCTACTCATTCAAGCACTTGCCGGTTTTGATTCCGTTGGATTTCTTTATCTCGTGGTCGCCATGCAGGCGAGCTTCTTTGCGGTGGGCAATCCAGCACGGCAATCAATTATTCCCCGAATCGTGTCACCCGATTTACTTCCCGCCGCTAATGCATTAAGCATCATTACCTTCAACCTCGGATTCACTCTCGGACCGTTGATTGGTGGCGCGCTCGTTGCGCTCACGGGAACCGTGAGCACCCCGTACCTCGTTGACGCAATAGCGTTTGGAGCTGTCATTTACGCCATGTGGCGGCTGCCAAAACTCCCTCCAACGCAGGATAAATCTGCTGCCCGTGGCTGGAAATCGGTCCGCGAGGGTTTTGCGTTCATGCGGGGCAAAATTAATTTACAGATGACATTCTTTGAAGACCTAATTGCCATGATCTTTGGCATGCCGCGCGCGCTATTTCCGGCAATTGCTGCTCGGTGGTTTGGTGGAACAACTCAGGAAATAGCACTGACACTCGGTCTGCTCAGCGCCGCGCCGGCAGCGGGAGCGATCATTTCGGGAGTCCTATCAGGGCCCTTGGGTCGGGTTCGTTATCAAGGCAGGGCGATTGTGATCGCCATTCTCGTGTGGGGTGGTGCCATCACGGTCTTTGGGTTTTCCCGCACCCTCATCATTTCTCTCATATTCCTCGCAATCGCAGGGGCGGCAGACAATGTTTCTGCAACTTTCCGCATGACCATCTTGCAAGCAGCAACCCCTGATCAATATCGCGGTCGATTACAGGGAGTTCACACCGTTGTTGTCGCAGGCGGTCCAAGAATCGGTGACGTGGAAGCAGGTGTAGTGGCTAGTTTGGGTGGTGAAGCATTCTCGGTGATCAGTGGCGGTGTCGCCTGCATGACGCTATCTGTTGCATTGGCGCTCAAGTTCAAGACATTCTTGAGCTATGACAGTCACGACCCAGTGCCATAGAAAATTTTCTTGTTTGTTGTCTTAATTTTTCAAACGTGCGGCAATGAGCTGATCAATGGACTGCTTATTGCCCTTGGCTTCTTTCTTGAGAGCCTTGATGAGCGACTTGGGCAGTTCAATAGAGATCTCAACCAACTTGTCTTTTCGCGGCACTTTAACCGAATCTGATGTATTTCCAGCATGGCCAAGATCCGAGTTCGATGATGCAAGTGATCGCGGCTCAGAGTTGGTAACTGGGTGGATCCCAGAGTCGGCGGCTTTGCGCAGCGAAGGGCGCGGAGTTGGGTCGAACGACTGTGTATCTGACATGAGTTAACCCCACAACCTTTTCTTGGGCGAGACGGTATCGAGAACTTGATCAAAAACAGTGGCCAGTTGATCACCTGCTGGTGAGTCCCAAGCATGAATGGGCATGCCCGCAGCTTCAGCCTGAGTGATTGCATTGCGTTCAGGGATTTCAATGTCCATTACGACGGGACCAAAAGCTCCGCGTAACTCTTGAATGCGATTGCGATGCTCGGCCACGGTAGGTCGGGCGCGGTTAAGCACAATGCGCGCAGGGTTCAGCATGGGATTGGAAGCCAAGCGAATGACATCAACGGCTTCGACTGCTTGTTCGGCACCTGCCAATGCAAAGTAACTGGGTTCGGTAACAACAAGCGCGTCAGTGGCGGCATGCAATGCATTGCGGGTCATCTCGCCCAGTGACGGTGGGCAGTCGATCAAAACAAGATCAAATTGGCGGGGCAAATTTCCCAGCGCAATGCGAAGGCGCTGTGAGGACAGTGGACCCTCAATCGTGTTGCGGTGTTCGAGGTTGCGGTCGGCGGCCAGCACCTGCACTCGATTTCCCCACGTGGAGTCGACTACCGCCTGAGCAGCAATTCCTGGTTGTGGGTCAGCCAGGACGTCATTCATGGTGAATGGAGCACCTTGGGCACCCAAACCCATGCTGGCATTGCCTTGTGGGTCTAGGTCGACAACGAGTACGCGTTGTCCGCGTTTCCACGCCGCGCTGGCAAGACCAAGTGTGACCGTTGTTTTGCCCACTCCACCCTTCATGGAGAGCACTGCCACGGTTTGCATGGGCCAACTCTATGAGGCTTGAATGCCAAGCCGAAGGTTAGGTGCGCCCTTTAATTGAGGCAAAGTCGGCGAGGGCCACTTCACGCTCCTGTTTGTGATCAACTATCCGCTCGGGGTAGCCCTGCGGGAGCCCGAGCGGTGAGAGCCATGGCTCATGAATGCTTGCCCCAGAGAGCTCGGCCAGCTCGGGAACGTAGGTGCGGACATAGGTGCCATCGGGGTCGAATTTGATCCCTTGGGTGATCGGGTTAAACACTCGGTAAAACGGTGAGGCATCAGTGCCGCAACCAGCGGTCCACTGCCAGCCGTGCGAATTGCTGGCGATGTCGCCATCGCGCAGGTGCTGCATAAAAAACTTGGCACCCCGCTGCCAAGGAATGTGCAGATCTTTCACCAGAAAACTCGCCACAATCATGCGCACTCGGTTGTGCATCCAGCCGGTTGTTGTGAGTTGCCGCATTCCGGCATCGACAATGGGATACCCGGTGCGCCCGTGACACCAGGAGTCAAAAAGATTATCGGCTTCGGCACCGCTTGCCCACGGCATGATCGAGTCATAACGCGCATCCAGCGATTGTGAAGAGCTCGTGGGATTATGAAACAGAATGTCGGCATAAAACTCACGCCAGCAAATTTCTTTGGCATAAACAATGTTTTCGTGCTTTAACTCAGCCAAGAGTGAGCGAGGGTGAATCTCGCCATACTTCAAATGATGTGACAGCACGCTGGTGCCGTCCAGGTCTGGCCGATTGCGATTCTCGTCATAAACAGCGAGAGCCGCACTCGAAAAATCATTCCACCGATCCCAGGCGGCAGCTTCACCGGCAGGCGGCAGAGAAACAGGGCTGGTCACAATGGGCATTGGCTCAGAGGGCGCAGTGATAAAAGTGGGGAGCGGACCTGTTGCAGGTGCTCGCCACCCATGTGCTGCCCATGCTTTATAAAACGGTGTGAAAACTCGGTAGGGGGTTTCATCTGCTTTAACCACTCGACCAGGAGCCACGGCATAGGGAGAACCGGTGCGCACCAACGGCACGTCGAGCGCTTTCTCAACATGGGCATCTCGAGCAATGCCGTACGGACCAAAGTCGGCAGCAATGTGCACCGAGTCTGCGCTGACTTCCTTGACCAGCGCAGGGATGACCTCGGTCGGATCCCCGGTGCGAAGCACCAACTTCCCACCCAGTGATTCATTCAAAGAAGTCAAACTCGCCACCAGATATGCGCGGCGGGTGTCACTGGATGCGTCCCACAAAACTGGATCGAATACAAAAACAGGGAGCACCTGCTCACCCGCTGCAAGCAGGGCTGGGTTATCGCGAACTCGTAGGTCGCGGCGAAACCACATGATGCTTGTCACGGGGAAACCCTAGGCTGATTCACCTGTGGTCGCGCGATGGCCTTGTGTGTCACTCAGCGCCCAGGAATTTCAGTTGTGGCCCACGGTTTGCCCACGTTTTCCATGGTGAATAGCCGTAGCTGGGAATCAAGGTACATTTACTCCCGTGAGCGACCTGATTGATACCACCGAGATGTATCTGCGGACCATCTTCGAGTTGGAAGAGGAAGGCATTCCGCCCATGCGCGCTCGCATCGCAGAACGCTTGGGGCAGAGTGGTCCAACTGTTTCCCAGACCGTCGCCCGCATGGAACGTGATGGCCTGGTTGAGGTAGGCAAAGAGCGCCATTTGGAGTTGACCGAAGAAGGCCGCAATCAGGCCACGAGGGTTATGCGTAAGCACCGCTTGGCCGAGTGCATGTTGGTGGAGATGCTCAAAATGCCGTGGGAAGAAGTCCACATCGAGGCATGCCGTTGGGAACATGTGATGAGTGACTCGGTGGAACGCAGGTTGATGGAGATTCTTGATCACCCAACAATCTCACCGTTTGGCAACCCAATTCCCGGTCTAGCTGAGATCGATGCAACGCTTGAAAACTCCATTGCTCACGACCCCAAACTCAAGAGCCTTGTCGATGTAATCGGGCCAGAACCCAAAAGTGTGACCATTCGGCGTTTGGCGGAGACGATCCAACTCGATGAGGAAACCATGGCTCAATTGCGAAGAGTTGGCGCATTACCCGGAGCCCGTGTTGAGGCTTATCAAAAAGAGTCAGAAGTATTTATTGGTAGCGCAGGGGAATACACCGAAGTACCGCTCGATGAAGCAGCTCACATTTTTGTGAACGCACCTAGTTAGACGTTGAGCTGCCTAGAAGTTCGGGCGTAATGGCATCCCGGACTTGCCGCGAGGTCCAAGTTTGACGCCAAGCATCTGGTGCAACTGGATTGTGTTGAGGTCAAAGCCCATGCGTGAGGCTGCCATGTATAAACGCCATACGCGCGCTGTACCTAGCCCAGCCTCCGCAACTGCTTCATCCCAGTGATTCTCAAGATTCTCACACCAATGCTTCAAAGTGAGCGCGTAGTGCTCACGAAGATTTTCCTCATGACGTATTTCAAACCCAGCGTCATTGAATGAGGACATGATCATGCCGGGGCCGGAAAGTTCACCATCGGGGAATACATAGCGATTGATAAAAGATGTCCGGTAGTGAGTCGGTACAGAGTCATCCGGGCGAGTAATCGTGTGATTGAGCATGCGACCCTCGGGTTTGAGTTTGCCGTAAAGGAAACCAAAGTAAGAAGAGTAGTTTGCTCGGCCAATGTGTTCGGTGAGACCGATCGATGAAATCGCATCAAAGTCGCCTTCAGTGACATCGCGATAGTCGCTGAAACGAATCTCGGCACTGTTGGAAAGACCTGCGTCATCAATGGCTTTTTGTCCCCACTCGGCTTGCTGCTGCGACAGGGTCACGCCAATCGCCTTCACTCCATAGTTGCGAACGGCATGAAGGACCATGCCACCCCACCCGCAACCAACGTCAAGCAATGTCATGCCGGGAGCAAGCCCCAACTTGCGTGCCACCAAATCAAACTTGGCTTCCTGAGCCGTTTCGAGTGACGCTTCCGCGTTGGGGAATACCGCGCAGGTGTAGGCCATTGATGGACCAAGGACCCAGCGATAGAACGTGTTGGACACGTCGTAGTGGTGGTGAATTGCCTCAGCATCACGTTTCTTGGAGTGGCGGCGGCCCGAAAGCTTGCGCTCCTGAGGTGGTGGAGTTGGTCGCTTGAGGGCATGCGGACCAAAAGTCTTGGCAAGTGCCAACTTGTCCGAGACGGTCAAATGTGAAGTATCGAGTGGGTAGAGGCGTGAGAGTGCAGTGTGTGCGTCTCCGATAATTTCCAGGTCGCCACTGACATAGGCGCGAGCTAAGCCAAGTTGACTCGGGGCTCCGGCGAGGAATGCAACACCACGAGGTGAGGTCAACTCAAGTATGACGTCGTTGTCTTGCGGCCCGAATGTGGAACCGTCGTAAGCGCGAAATGAAACATTGCGCTCTGATCCGGCGATCATTCCGAAGGCATCTGCCAGTTTCATGCTTCTCCCACTACTTTCTCGTACAGCCCCAGCAGGCGTCCCTGCGGGTCATATTTGGTTTTCATCTCTTTGTACTCATTACCGCCATAAATATCCCAGAATTCATCCTGAGAGTAGAAAGCCGTGGAATATAGTGATTTGCGCCCATCCATGGCTGTCACGACGGATTCGATTCGGCGATTTTTTGCTCCATCTTCAGGTTTTTCACCATTTGTCAGAGGAACCGTAGACCAAAACCCCACATTGACGTAGAGCTTTTTGGGATCAAATTCATAAAGTGGCCAGCGAGCATGTGGGTCGCGCTGTTTGAGTGGGCACAGCCAGATCGGTTCGATCCCAATTTCCTGGTGAAAGAAGTCGAGAAATTCAGGGAGGCGGTCAATCGGGATCTCAATGTCCTGAACCACTGACTCCCGGGGTGGTTTGCCCTTGATCGCGTCAAGCCGCTCAGCAAATTTAAACTTTCGATTGGCGGCGATGATTTTCCAGTACACATCGCTGCGCAATTTCGACTTGGGCCACAGTGATCGAATAGAGGGCAGTTGCGCTCCGAATGCGCGTGAGCACCAGAACCAGTCAGTATCCCAGCGCCAGAGATAGTCATGGATGGTCAGATAGTCATCAGTGAGCGATTGAATAGAACGGTAATAAATGGCCATTCCGGTGTAATCGCTCACCGAGCGATCGCGTGGCAACTGGCCAATCATTGTGCCAATTGTCAGGTACTGCTCCGATGCAGAGAAAACGGTACCATCGAGAAAATCAACGCGCGAATCATTGAACTGACCGTTCTTGACAATATCCTCCATGGCAACCGTGAGGGCATGTGCGCTGTCAAATCTGACGTGTTGGAGGTGCACAAAAGGTTTGGTTGGTTCTAACTCAATGGTGAGCTTAAGTGCATATCCCAATGAACCATACGAATTGGGAAACGAATAAAACAAATCGCGATGGGGATCATCGGCATTGCTACTTACTGTGAGAACTTCACCATCACCTGTCAGGATATCCATCTCAATGACTGATTCATGTGGAGTGCCATTTCGAAAACTTGCACTTTCAATTCCGAGACCCGTGACAGCTCCGCCGAGTGTGATGGTTCGTAACTGTGGCACACACATGGGCATGAGTCCGTAGGGCAGTGTTGCGGCCACGAGATCCTCATAGGTGGTCATACCGCCAACTTGGGCAGTTTTTGCGATCGGGTCTACTTCGAAGACACCACTAAATGCACTGACATCGAGTCCAGGAGTTTGAGTTTGGCTGCGGCCACGAAATAGATTGCTGGTCTTCTTGGCCAAGCGCACTGGACTACCCACCGGGATTGACTTGAGTTGGGCGCTGAGCCGACCCACGGATTCTAGGTAGCGCGACGCCCATTCTTGGCCTGGATCTGACCCGGTAACTGGTGCAGATGGGTTGAAAGTCACCGCCCAACGGTAATGGATGTCGCTTTCTTATGCCCAGATACCTGATTTCCTGGTCTGAGACACCTATATATAGGTGGTTCTGGGGTGATGGGAGACACTTGTCCCGTGAAGCGCAATTCTTGGATCCCTCTCGTGTCGGGTGCTGCTGCCTTCCTGCTCACGTTGACCGTGGGGGCGGCTGCCGCGACGGACTGGCTCACTCGGAACATCGAGATGAATAAGTTGATGATCGCCATCGAACAGTCCGAGAACGCCATGAAGCAAGTTCAGGATCGTGTTTCAATTGTTTTCGATGAATTGGATGGCGCGCTTCCCAACTCGCCCGAACAGGATGCACAGACGGCAGCGGCTGTTGCTGAACTTGCGGCGATCGCCGTTGATGGTGAGGCAGCAATCGGTGACGCTGGTCGCGCGGTTGAACGTGTAAATATTTTGCCGTGGCACACGAAGATCAAAGAGGCACAGGACGCCTACCTGCTACACAACTACGCCTGGCAGGGCTACATGCTTTCTGCCCAAGAAGACCCCGTCGCGTTCACGGCACCGCAGCCGCTTGTGAATCAAACTTTTGAAGACTCACAAGTTCCATTGGAAAACGCGGTTCCCAACCCAGCACTCTATGACCTCAATGTTCGCGTTCAAGACCTCTATGTAGAGGACTCAACAAGTTTGGGTGGTCCCATTATCTAACCGTGATTATTGAGGAATCTTTTCCTTGGCCAATTTGCTTGGCCACCAAATCTTGGGACCAATGTCGTAAGCCAATGCGGGCACCAATGTTGTTCGAACGATGAAAGCATCGATCAATACGCCCAGCGCGACGGCGAAACCAACTTGGCGTAATGCAACAAGCGGAAGCACCCCTAGGACAAGGAATGTTGCGGCAAGCACGATTCCCGCGCTGGTGATGACACCTCCTGTGACAGTGAGTCCCTTGAGCACGCCTGCTCGGGTCCCGAGGTGAACTGTTTCCTCTCTGACTCGTGTCATGAGGAAGATGTTGTAGTCCACGCCGAGTGCGACCAAGAAAACGAATGCGAAGAGTGGGAAGGACGGGTCTGCACCGGGGAAGTCGAACAGGTAATTGAAAGCGAGCGCACAAGCGCCGAGGGTTGCAAAGTAGGAGAGCAGCACTGTTCCAATGAGCATGATGGGTGCATTGAATGCTCGCAAAAGAATGATCAAGATGATCAAAATGACAACCAGCACGAGTGGAATGATCACATTCCGATCCCTCAAGTTTGCCTCGTTGATGTCATACGCCACGGCTGTTGGACCACCCACAAGTGCGTTGGCGCCGGGCAGATCAACAAATTCCGATCGCAGTGCACCGATCACGGACTCCGCGTCGGTGGAATCAGAGGGGTAGGCGAGAGTGACATTGAACAGAACCCGCGAATCCACGACTACAACCTCACCTGTTGCTGGATTCACCTGTGGTTGAACATCTGCGACCCCAGGGGTAGCTGCAATGACGGAAGCGACTTCATCGCTGGCATCTGCATTGGCTGTCACAATAGTTTCGCTACCAAGGCCCGCTGCAAAATGTTGCACCAACACGTCTTGGCCAATGACAGAGTCCACCTCTGATGCATTGGTAAAGGACTCTGAGGTTGCAACACCATCTGACTTCAAGGTCGTGCTGAAACCGGCAAAAACCAGGAGGACCAGTGCCGTGGCCACCCAGGTGACGCGGGGCTTGTGACCGACGAGTGAAGAAAGCCGCGCCCAAATCCCAGACAGTTTGCTGTCTTCCACTCCCACCTCAGGCACCTTCGGCCAAAATGCCCAGCGACCTGACGGGTATTTCGCCCTGCTAAATGGTCCACCCGTTGCGCTAAAGACCCGCATCAGGCCGAAGGCGATCCACAGCACGATCGTTACCAATGCGGCAATGCCGCCCACTGCGGCGAATGGGCCAAACGCAATGTCGGTCACGAAACCGAGCGCGAAACCAATAACTGCAGGTACGAGGAAAGCCAAAATAGGCAGCGTGAAACTGGGGACCGTGAGCAGGGCTGGGAGGAAGGTGAGCATGATGAGCATTGCTGCAACTACACCCACAGCGGACACAGGTCCTGTCGACTTATTTGAATTCAGTTCACTGAGAAGTAAGCACATCAGTCCGATTGATGTAGTGGCTGATGAGGCAATGATTGGTGCCCGAACTCCCTTGAAGGCAGCCCAGATCGCATCGGTATGAATCGCATGTTTATGGAGTTCTTCCCTATATCTACTGATAAACAGCAGGGAATAATCCGTTCCAGCACCGAATACCAACACGGTGAGAATCCCTTGGCTCTGACCATTCAGCACCAACACATCGCTATCAGCCAGGACATAGACAATTCCGCTGGCAACTGCAAGCGCAAATCCTGCAGCGACGAGTGGGATTAACCAAAGTACCGGTGAGCGGTAAACAAGAATCAGGATGATTGCGACGACAAGCGCCGTAGCGATCAGTAGCGCTCCATCAATCGCTCCGAACACTTCGATCAAGTCAGCTAGAAATCCGCCGGGGCCAGTGACATTTATTTGGAGGGATTCGAATTGATCGGAGTAGTCGCGTATCGCGTTGGTGATTTCGGCGAATGCTAGATCACCCGATTCGAGTTGTTTCGCGCCCAACTCACCAATGACATTGACGGAGACCAAGAGAGCTTGTTGATCTTCAGATGGAATAGGGAACATTGGTGTTGGCTCGAGATAGGACTCAACGGTTGACCCGTCACTGAGTGTCAGTTGAGCAATTCCCGTGATGAATTCGCCGACGACCGATTGGTCATCGGGGCTGAAAGTAGCTCCATCGGGTTTCGTGATCACAACGAGAATGGGAAGGGCTTTGCTGTCAGAAAATGTGGCCTGTTCATCATTGACCACGGTGGACTCTGCTGATGCGGGAAGGAACGCTGCGTTGTCGTTCTCCTGGACCTGCGACAGACTCCCCGCTAGCGGACCGGCCCAACTACCCACCGCTAACCACAGGATGGCGACACCTACGGCTATCCACGTAGCGGTTCGAGCTCGTTTCAAACCTGACTTCGACGGGCGCTCTGTCTGCAACATGTCCTGATCCATGGTCAGAGCGTGCAGGAAATACAGCGGGGAGGCAAGTAGAAAGGCCGTTTACTTGGGCTAGGGTCGTGCCGTGGGTGGAGCATTTGCAACATTGGCAATTTGCGGGGTACTCGCGGTAATCATTGCCACCGTGCTGAGAGCACTCGGATTTTCCATGGCCCTCCCGCTCATTGCCTC
The DNA here is from genome assembly GCA_040261955.1 of Candidatus Nanopelagicales bacterium. Taxonomy (GTDB): domain Bacteria; phylum Actinomycetota; class Actinomycetes; order S36-B12; family S36-B12; genus UBA4592. Next base: position 4,623 of record JBDQMZ010000050.1, on the reverse strand, counting down.
GGGAATCCTGCTCAGTATCGCTCCGTTTGGACCGGACGACCTCCCGCAGCCGGAAATAATCTTGATCGTGGTGCTTGCCCCACTCGTTTTTGGTGAGGCACTCGGTTCGTCTTATTTGGACCTGCGCAAAGTTGCCAGACCGGTACTCATCTTGGCCGTCGGATTAGTCATTGTCACAACTCTCGCTGTTGGAGTAGTTGGTGCGCTGGTTGCTGCGCTGCCGTTAGCGGTTGCCATGGCATTGGGGGCCATTCTCGCCCCAACAGACGCAGTCTCTGTGAGCGCTGTCGCGCGAAGGGCGTCACTGCCGCGCAGGCTCGTTTCAATACTTGAGGGCGAGAGTTTAGTCAACGATGGAACAGGGCTCACCGCCCTGAAAGTTGCCACCGTAGCGGCTATTGCAGGCTCAATCACCCTCGCAGACGTGGCTATTGATTTCACCCTCGCAGTCGTGGTGGGTGTCGGGGTGGGTTTGATCAGTGGGTACGCCTTGTCAGTGACACTGCGCTACAGCAAAGATCTTGTGCCCGCGAACTCTTTGGTGATTGTCGCGCCATTCCTGATCTACCTTGCAGCCGAAGAAGCACAGGGTTCGGGAATTCTTGCCATCGTTGTTGCAGGTCTCTATGTCGCCCATCAACAGCACGCGGACCCAGGTGCCTCTGGCCGAGTGCAAAGTGCCGTTGTGTGGAAGCACATCACGTTCATTCTGCAGGCGCTTGCGTTCTTCCTCATTGGTCTAGAAATCCCGGAGACACTGAGAAGGCTTGCACCGGGCGAATTTGGAACAGTTCTCTGGTTGGTGTTAGCAACGGTAATTACTTTGATTGTGGCACGGTCTCTATTTGTTTTTGGAATGGTGTTTTTCACCAGAATCGCCAAGGCTCCCATGGCACAGCGGTCAACTTTCGGGCGCGAGGCCGCAATTGTCGCGTGGGCGGGCGCGAGGGGCCCCATTTCGGGACTCGCAGCATTTTCGATTCCATTGACCACAGCCGCGGGTAAAGATTTCCCGCACCGTGACATTGTTTTGGCCACCAGCTTCATTGTCATCGTGATCACCCTGCTCTTGGCCGAGACGCTGGGTCCTGTCGCGCGCATGCTCAAAATCCCCAAAGACGATGACACCGAGGAGATAGCTCGCGTTGAGGCAACATTGGCCAGGGCTGCATTGCTTCGACTTGACTCGGCGGCCGAGGAGTTAGCGGCGCAGGGGGAGCCGTTGAGCCCCGAGGCCATTGATTCACTTCGCAGGGAAATAGATCGACGTATTGATAGAGCCCAGAGTGTGCAATCACATGAGCCCATGCTCACCCAAGAAATACAAATGAACAAAATGCTGAAGGTTGCGTCATCTATCGTGCACGCGGAGCAAGAAGAATTGATCCGGTTGCGAGATGACGAGGGATTGCCCGACGCGATTGCTCGGCCAATCCTGCGCGATTTGGATGCTCGGGAACAGGCTTTGGCTCGCAAATATCGTTAAAGCGAAGCATTAATCACATTAAACGGACATATTTCACTGCTGCAAGTGACATATCACTCACCTCACGCGTTAATTGAGTCTCAACACTGTCGCGAACGTGTCGCACTGTCGAAATTGCACATAGGTTGTTTATTGAAGTAATTGATCTGAACTGATCAGATCGCCGTCAATCTATGGAGTGGAGTTAGACAATGGAAAAATTCGCAAAGAAATTTGCGGTCCTTGCAGCAGCGTCAGCATTGGTCTTGACCGCTTGCTCAAGCGATTCAGATGCTGGTGGTGCCGATCAAGGTGACACAATTGCAGCCCAAAACAGCCTTAGCGGGGTTTCTCTCACGGTGGGTTCCAAGGATTTCGATGAGGCGCTGGTCCTCGGAGAAATGCTGGTTCAGGCCTTTGGTGCAGCTGGCGCGGAAGTTGGTAACCAAGTTGGACTCGGAGGCACAAGTGTTGCGCGCACCGCGCTCACCTCAGGTGAAATTGATGTGTATCCCGAGTACAACGGCACCGGATGGGCTGTTCACCTCGAGCAGGAAGATCCAAGTTTTGACTCTGCAGAGTTGACTGCAAACGTCAAGGAAATGGATTTTGACAAGAACAATATTGTGTGGATTGGGCGCTCACCGTTCAATAACACCTATGGTTTTGTTTCGAGCCCTGAGGTCACAGAGGCAAACGGTGGCGCATTTACCACACAAACCTTCATGGAATACGTCCGCGATAATCCCGATGCGACCGTGTGCATGGAAACTGAATACCCTGATCGTCCCGATGGCCTAATTTTGACCGAAGAAGCAACGGGCATTCAAATGCCTGACGGCCAGGTCAGCATTCTTGACACGGGCGTCATCTACACGGAAACCGCAAACAACAATTGCACATTCGGCGAGGTCTACACGACAGATGGCCGTATTCCTGCTCTCAGCCTCACATTGGTTGAGGATCCAGGCGTCAATATTGTTTACAACGTTTCAGCGAGCATGCGCGCTGAAACATATGATCAAGCCCCGGATCAATTCGAGGCAATCGTGGCAGCAATCTTGCAGCCACTCGATAACGACACGATGGCCGAGTTGAACAAGCGAGTATCTGCTGACGGTGAAGAAGCCTCAGCTGTCGCTAACGACTTCTTGGTCTCGAACGGAATCATTGCAGGTTAGTTCTCAAGGGTGTGAAAGCGGATTTCCGCTTTCACACCCTTCTTGCATTTCCGTGGCAAATTAGACAAATTAGAGGAACATTCATGGATGGAATTTTCAGTTGGTTCACCTACCTGTCAACGCGAGGTGATTTAGTCACCGAGACTTTACTTCAAACTTTGACCTACGTTGTCTTGGTTACTGTTTCAGCCAGTATTTTTGCTGTCCTTTTAGGTGTGGCAACCCGCAATCGTCCTTTTGCCAAAGAGTTGTCCATGTCTATTGCCAGCGTGTTTCTCACCATTCCCAGTCTCGCGCTCTTTACCATTTTTATTCCAATAGTCGGCCTGGGCTTCAAACCATCCTTCATAGCGCTCTTCTTGTACGCACTATTGCCAATTATGCGAAACACGACTGCTGGGCTCGATTCGGTAGATGCCAGCGTGCTGGAGTCGGCTAAAGGAATGGGACTCACCTCAACGCAAATTCTCCTGAAAGTGCAGCTTCCACTTGCCTGGCCCATCATGTTGGCAGGTATTCGAGTGTCAGCACTGTTAACCGTGGGGATTTCAGCTATTGCCACACTGGTGGCCGGCGGAGGCCTCGGAGATTTCATCAAGAGTGGCCTTGCGCGCCTCCCACTTCCTAATTCACTCGAAGCGATCTGGACAGGCGTGATCCTCTCGCTCGCCTTAGCGCTTGCCATTGACCTATTTCTTCGTGGCGTTGGTCGAGTCACGACTCCGAGCGGAGTGCGCTCATGAACCCACAGGAGACAGCAGTGTCAGAGATTTCAGAACCATGTATCAAGCTTGAAAATGTTAACAAGACATATTCGGGTGTCAGTGCCCCTGCAGTCAAAGATCTTTCACTTGAAGTCGCCCAGGGTGAAATCTTGGTTCTTGTTGGGCCTTCGGGCTGTGGGAAAAGTACGACTCTGCGTTTAATAAACCGAATGATCGAACCGACGTCGGGCCGGATCATCTATGAAGGCGAAGATGTGACCAAAGGTGATCCTAATGAGTTGCGGCGGCGCATGGGTTATGTGATCCAGCAGGTTGGACTTTTCCCACACAGAACGATCGCTGAAAATATTGCAACGGTTCCCAAGCTCCTGAAATGGCCCAAGGCCAAAGTGAACGCCCGAGTCGATGAACTCCTGGAAATGGTGTCGATGGATCCGTCGATTTACCGTGATCGTTATCCCAAGGAGCTCTCGGGCGGACAAGCGCAACGCGTGGGTGTTGCAAGGGCGCTCGGCGCCGATCCTGATGTGCTGTTGATGGACGAGCCATTCGGTGCCATTGACCCCATTACTCGAGATCGATTGCAAAACGAGTTCCTTAGATTGCAAGAGGAACTCAAAAAGACAATCGTTTTTGTTACCCATGACATTGACGAGGCAGTAAAAATGGGTGATCGGATCGCGATCCTGCGCGATCAGTCAGAAATTGCGCAGCTGGATAAACCGGAAGTAATTCTCACAGATCCGGCGGATTCATTTGTGGAGAACTTCCTTGGATCAGGTGCGATTCTTAAGACGCTCACGTTGAGGCGTGTTCGGGACATTGAACTCTCTCAACCGGTGATCATTAAGCGTTCAACGAATCGGTCTGAGGCAATTCTCGCTTTGCATGATTCCCATTTCCCATACGCTGTGTTGCTAGATGACCACGATCATCCCATTGCGTGGGTTGACGAGCGCGCCCTTAATCGCTCTGATTCCCTTGATCGCTCCGGTGCCAGCATCACTGTTCAGTTGCAACCCGAAGACACGCTGCAAGACGCACTCAGCGGAATGTTGCAGACTGCAGCGGGCATGTCGGCAGTTGTTAATGGCCGTGGACAGTACCTGGGCACTTGCACGATTGAGTCGCTTGCATCGATGCTGATCGCCCAACCTAATGGTGGGTCGGCATGAGCACCGCTGTAGTTACCCCGCAACAAGGTTCGGCGGCTTCGCTGCCATCCAGGCGTAACCTGAAAATGACGCAATTG
>JBDQMZ010000004.1:0-4285 GCA_040261955.1 Candidatus Nanopelagicales bacterium | reverse complement strand
TGGGCTTGATGCTCTCGTCGCCATCGGCGGAGAAGACACTCTCGGTGTTGCCACCGCGCGGCAGAATTCCACGAACCGTGTCGATATTGAGTTCCATGGTGAGACCTTCGAGGGGGCCTTTCCATCCGTCACGGAAGCCAACGAATTCAAAACCGTATTCCTGCACGCCTCGTCGAACGACCGCTCGAATAACAGCATTCAATCCAGGGCAATCTCCGCCACCGGTCAACACACCAACACGCATTGCAACACCTTTCACAGGATTTCAATCACGGGAATCAAACGATATGTAAACGCTATCATCACAAAGTCTTTGTTTGCCAGAGCCCTGCAAGTACAGTTTGACGGTGCATTCCGTGCCTTCACGTGACCAGGTGCTGGCCATCGATGCCGGCACGACCGGCATGACCGCCCTGCTCATCAACCACCACGGCGCGATCACCGCACAGGGCTATCAAGAGTTTCCTCAGCATTTCCCATTTGATGGTTGGGTTGAACACGACTTGGCTGAAATCTGGGCCGCAACACTGGACGCAACAAAATCGGCGCTCACTTCATTCCACGAGTTCCACGGGAGCGAACCGGAAATCGTGGCCATAGGGATAACTAACCAACGTGAGACCATCTGCTTCTGGGACCGGGAAACTCTGGGATCACCAAGAACTGCCATTGTCTGGCAAGACCGCCGGACTGCAGACATGTGTGCTGAATTAAAAAATCAAGGTTTCGAGGATCGCGTACGCCAACTAACGGGCTTACGTCTTGACCCCTATTTCAGCGCCACCAAAATTGCCTGGGTTAAAGCGAATGACGCACAAACATGGGCTCAGGTTGCAAGCGGACGGGTCGCCATTGGAACCGTCGACTCTTACTTGATCGCTCGTATGACTCGTGGCCTCGAACACATCACAGATCACACCCACGCCTCAAGAACTTTGCTCTATGAACTCGAATCAGGCACGTGGAGCAGCGAGTTATGCGACATTTTTGGCGTACCACTCAGTGCACTTCCTGAGATTGTTCCTTCGTACGGCGTCCTTGCCCACACTGACCCACAAGTCTTTCTCGGTATAGATGCTCCGATTGCTGGTATCGCCGGTGATCAACAGGCAGCGCTCGTTGGCCACGGTGGCTTCACTGCGGGGAGTGCTAAATGCACCTATGGCACCGGATCCTTTCTGTTGATGCATACGGGCGCTCAAATTGTCCACTCGCCACATGGGTTACTCACAACAGTTGCCTTGGGTGAGCCCGGTGGTGAGCGAGCATTTGCACTCGAGGGTTCCATTTTTGTTACGGGCGCTGCTGTCCAGTGGTTGCGCGATGGACTTGGAATCATTCATAGCGCAAGTGAGATCGAGGAATTGGCCGGCGAGGTGGAAGATTCCGGCGGTGTCATATTCGTTCCAGCATTGACCGGGCTCGCCGCCCCTGATTGGGACCCACATGCGCGCGGAATCATCATCGGCATCACCCGGGCAACCACTCGCGCTCACATTGCCCGCGCCACGTTGAGTGCGATCGCTTGTGAAGTAAAGGATGTTGTTGACCTGATGGTCGCCGAAGGTTCCCACGAGTTGCCCTATCTTGCGGTTGATGGCGGCGCCGCGGAAAATCAATTGCTGTGTCAACTTCAAGCGGACTTCATCAACATTCCTGTCAAGCGAAGTCAGCAACTGCAAACAACTGGGCTGGGAGCAGGATTCCTTGCGGGCCTCGGGGTGGGCTTTTGGCAAACCAAAGAGGAAGTAGTCCAACGCGCCCATACCCTGGGAGAGTTCACTCCTCAGATGGACCGAACGAAAGAACACTTTCAGTGGCGCCGCGCGGTAGAGCGCTCCCTCAACTGGGCTGACTAGTAATTGAGTGAGCTAGACACAACAAATTCAGGATGGCAATGCCGAACGCGAGTCTGCATGCTCGCCCTTTGAAATCAATTCCTTTGCGCGCGTTGCATACATATCAACATATTCCTGACCTGACAGTGTCATCAACTCATACATGACTTCATCCGTCACAGAACGAAGCACGAATCGGTCATCTTCCAAGCCCTCATACCGCGAAAAGTCGAGTGGCTTCCCAAACCGAATACCAACACGCATCAACTGCGGCCGAATGGTCCCTGGCGGCTGAATCTCATAAGTATTGATCATGGCAACGGGCATGATCGGCGCGTTGCCTTCAAGCGCCATGCGAGCCAACCCTGTCTTGCCTCGGTAAAGAATTCCATTCGGCGATCGAGTGCCCTCCGGGTATATGCCAAGAATATTTCCGCGCCCGAGAACCTGAAGTGCCGTTAAAATCGCCGCCTCCGAGGCCCTCCCGCCGGATCGATCAACAGGAAGTTGACCCACCCCGCTGAAAAACATTCTCGTGAAAAAACCCTTAACACCCTTACCTGTGAAGTAGTCACTTTTTGCCAGGAAGGTCATTGGCCGCTTGACCATGAGTGGTAGGAAAAATGAATCGGAAAAAGACAGGTGATTGCTCGCCATAATGAGCGGACCCGATTCAGGAATATATTCCTCACCCTCAAGCCATGGGCGAAAAAGCACCTTGAGCCACGGACCAATGAGGAAGTACTTCAAAAACCAGTACAACATCACTGCACCTCCCTAGGGTTTATCGCTTCAGCCCAGAGCCTAAGGCGTAGGTGCTGTCGAAACCCGCAGGGTACAGAATGGGCACATCAAGTTGTGTCGACTCAGACAAGGAGATCTCATGCCGCTGATGCCTGGTGCCGAACCGTGGTTTCACGATGGAAATTCCACCGGAGTCCTCCTGATCCACGGCTTTACGGGATCCCCTGCCTCAATGACACCCTGGGCGAAAGCAATGGCCAAGCACGGATGGACCATTCGCGTTCCCCGCCTACCGGGTCACGGATCCCGCTGGCAGGACATGAATTTGACCACCTGGGAAGACTGGTACTCCGAAGTGGAACGAAATTTTCAAATCCTGAAAGCCAGTTGCGATCATGTTTTCGTGTTTGGTCTATCCATGGGTGGCTCCTTAACTCTCAGGCTCGCCGAACAGCACGGCAGCGAAATTTCCGGGATAGTTTTGGTGAATGCGGCCGTCCATTCTGAGCGACCCGATCGACACCTACTCCCCGCAATCTCGCGAGTTCTTAAGTCCTTTCCAGGAATTTCAAATGACATTAAGAAACCCGGACAAGATGAAGTGGCCTACGGCAAGATTCCATTAAAGGCTGCGCACTCACTGTCCAAACTTTGGAAAATTGTCAAGGACGACATTGCTCGAGTTGACCAACCAATTTTGCTTTTCCGCAGCGATGAGGATCACGTCGTTGAAGCATCCAACGCCGAATGGATTCTCGCGCATGTCAGTTCCACATCAACAAGTGAAGTCATACTCCATGACTCGTACCACGTGGCAACTCTCGATAACGATGCTCACATTATTGAGTCAATGAGCGCAGACTTCATACATGAAATCACTGGCACTTAACCATGCCTGAACACGAAGATGGTGACATCACCCCCGAGGAGAACAATGCCTGGGATGCAATCGTGGCTGACCTCAGCGGACAGGTGAATCTGGGACCCCAATTCACTCCAGATCCTGAGCCCCAAGAACTTGTTGCCGAATCACCGGACTACATCGATGCCTATTTTGATGAGGGTTACGAACCGCCAGAACCACCGCCGATAAAAGCTCCGGATGACGCCATCGCCAGGTTCGCGTGGGCCGGAGTCATTGGTGGACCGGTTGCCATGCTGGGAAATTACGTCCTCGGTCTTGGAACCGTTGTTTCAGTTGCAGGGCTTGTTGCAACTATTGGTGGCTTCGCGTTCCTCATCTCTCGCAGAGACAAGCACGTGCCTCCAGGCGAGGATTTCGGCGATGGTGCCGTCGTCTGACGGTGACAGAAGCCAAATAGACACGCGATGGTGCCGTCGTCTGACGGTGGCAGAAGCCAAATAGACACGCGATGGTGGCTTCGTCTGACGGTGGCAGCCTTCGATGACCTCGTGCAACTAGTTGATTGCTGAGAACTTCCTGCGGGCGAGGTCTGCTGCCCCCACAATTCCAGCTTTGTTGCCAAGTTCTGCGGCTTTGATTGTTGGGATTGGTCGGTAAGCCCGCCCCATGACGCGATCGGCCAGAGTTGTGCGAGCACTGTTGAGTAAGAGATCACCGGCCTCGGAGACACCCCCTCCAATAATGAACATTTCCGGGTCTAGAACTGCGGTGAGACTGGCCAGTCCTCGACCCAACCACATGCCTAGGGATTCCAACGCTGCCAGCGCAACGGGATCAC
>JBDQMZ010000049.1:0-9432 GCA_040261955.1 Candidatus Nanopelagicales bacterium | reverse complement strand
TCAGGAGATCGAGGTACACAAGACGGGTGTTGACGGCGGCTGAAAAGTTGGCAAAGGAACGTGGCGACGAATACGTCAGTACCGAGCACATATTGATCGGGCTCGCTGAGGATGGCGGGCCCAATGTTGCCGATCGACTTGCATCAGTGGGTGCGACTCCACAAGCATTACTTGCAGCACTACAGGAAACGAGAGGAAGCGCGCGCGTGACCACACAGGAGCCCGAGGGCACATTTCAAGCATTGGAAAAATACGGGGTTGACCTCACCGCACTGGCTCGCGAGGGCAAGATCGACCCTGTTATTGGTCGTGACGAGGAAGTGCGCCGCACGATCCAGGTGCTCTCCCGTCGCACCAAGAACAACCCTGTCCTCATTGGTGAGCCTGGCGTTGGTAAAACTGCTGTAGTTGAAGGACTTGCCCGCCGAATCGTTGAAGGCGACGTACCAACTTCGCTTGCCGGAAAGACTTTGATATCTCTCGACATGAGTTCCATGGTCGCGGGCGCAAAGTTTCGAGGCGAGTTTGAAGAACGCCTCAAAGCAGTTCTCGATGAAATCAAAGCCAGTGATGGCCAGATCATCACATTTATCGATGAACTTCACACCGTTGTTGGTGCCGGTAGTAGCGGTGACTCCGCCATGGACGCCGGAAATATGCTCAAGCCGATGCTCGCGCGTGGTGAACTCCGCATGATTGGTGCAACGACCCTTGATGAATTCCGCGAATACATTGAAAAGGATCCCGCGCTCGAACGTCGATTCCAGCAAGTATTCGTTGATCAACCTTCCGTTGAAGACACTATTGCAATCTTGCGTGGTATCAAAGAGAAATATGAAGCACACCACAAGGTTGTTATCTCTGACTCGGCTCTTGTTGCCGCGGCAACAATGTCTGACAGGTATATAACGAGCCGCTTCCTGCCTGACAAGGCCATTGACCTGATGGACGAGTCAGCAAGTCGCCTGCGCATGGAAATTGATTCGTCCCCTGTGGAGATTGATGTTTTGCAGCGTCAAGTGGATCGCCTGCGCATGGAGGAACTTGCTGTTGCAAAAGAAACGGATGAGGCATCACAAGCGCGGCTGTCAAAAATTCGTTCAGAAATAGCAGATAAAGACGAAGAGCTAAGAGGATTGCGAACCCGATGGGATGCCGAGAAGCAGGGCCTTGATCGAATCGGTGAAATCAAAGTTCTGATCGACGATCTTCGAGCAGTGGCGGACAAAGCCCAGCGTGAGGGTGACTTTGAGCAAGCATCTCGCATCTTGTACTCCGAGCTCCCCACCTTCGAAGAGGAACTTGTTCGCGTCACGGCTGAAACCAATGCTCGTGAGTCTGCCATGGTCAAAGAGGAAGTCACAGCTGACGACATCGCTGAGGTGGTTGCAGCATGGACCGGCATTCCCGCCGGGCGGTTGCTCGAAGGGGAAACCGAGAAACTCATTCGCATGGAAGAGGAACTGGGCCATCGCGTGATCGGACAAAAAGAGGCCGTCCGTGAAGTCAGTGATGCTGTTCGCCGCTCACGTGCTGGAATCTCAGATCCCGACCGACCCACGGGTTCATTCATGTTCCTTGGTCCAACGGGTGTTGGAAAGACAGAGTTGGCCAAGGCGCTCGCTGAGTTCCTATTCGACGACCAACGCTCCATGATCCGGATCGACATGAGCGAGTACTCCGAGAAGCATTCGGTTTCACGTTTGGTGGGCGCCCCTCCAGGCTATGTGGGCTATGACGAGGGCGGTCAACTCACTGAAGCGGTGCGACGTCGCCCCTATTCGGTTGTCTTGCTCGATGAAGTCGAGAAAGCGCATCCGGAGGTATTCGACATTCTGCTTCAGGTTCTCGATGACGGCCGCCTGACCGACGGCCAGGGGCGGACCGTGGATTTTCGCAACGTGATCCTGATTCTGACCTCAAACATGGGTTCGCAGTACCTCATCGACACCGATATGCCGTTCGAGGAGCGCAAAGAAAAGGTCATGGAAGTTGTTCGTCAACGATTCCGCCCTGAATTCCTGAACCGTCTTGATGCAATGGTTACTTTTGATCCACTGGACAAAGAAGAACTGTCGCGGATCGCGGGAATTCAAATCGAGCAGTTGCAAAAGCGACTTGATGACCGACGCATTCAACTCGATCTGGATCAGGATGCTCGTACTTGGCTGGTCGATCACGGCTTTGATCCGGTCTATGGCGCTCGGCCACTACGCCGACTCGTTCAAACAGCTGTTGGTGACAAGTTGGCCATGGCGATCCTTGATGGCACCGTGCGCGATGGTGACACCGTGCGCATCGGTGTAGCCGAAAATGGGGACTCACTTACACTTCGGGCATGAAAAAAACCGGAATTCTTGTCAGTCTCATTGCAGTCTTTTCACTCCTATTCGCGGGAACCGCGCAAGCGGCCACCAAGGGTGAGAACATTGCGTTCAAAACCGTCTTTGTAAGCCAAGACACATCGCTCACCACGTTACCGGGCGGAATCGTGTACGGCTGGAACAGGTTAACGAGTCCAACACGGATCAACAAACAATCCGCGACCGTCGAGTTTCTTGGCTCAGTCAATTACGTTGATGGCTCTGGACCCTTTAACGGGTTCATCACTGTTACAACAGCGAATGGCGACAAGCTGGGACTCAGCGTCTCTGGACGTGGAATGTCTTTGGCAAAAGACTCATCAACAGCGGATGCTCGTTTCAGTGGATCCATCACAATTATTGGCGGATCCGGCAAATACAAAAATGCCCAAGGAATTGGAACGATGACGGGGACTCGAGCTTCGGCACTGGGTAGTCCAGTTGCCATGAAGTTCAACCTAACGCTGAAGTAGTACCTGTAGTCGTTCGGTGGCTTCTGCGAGAACTTCTGGTTTCTTGCAGAAAGCCCACCGTACGTGGTTTGTCCCGTTACTCGGATCGCCGTAGAAAACTTGGTGTGGAATGGCGACCACACGACAGAGTTCCGGTAGCTGACGACAGAAATCCAGACCATCGGTAAACCCAAGACCTGAAATATCGGTGGTAATGAAATAGGTCCCCTCGGTGGGTAGTACGGAAAACCCAGCGCTAGCGAGTCCCGCGGCAAGTTGATCCCGCTTATCACTCAAGTCTTGGCGGAAACCTTCGAAGTATGTTTCTGGGAAACGAAGCCCCTGAGCAATGGCCAATTGAAACGGTCCACCGGAAACAAAACTCAAGTGTTGGCGCACCGTTCTCACAGCATGGATCAAATTCGCAGGTCCAGTTGCCCACCCAACCTTCCAGCCAGTAAACGAAAAACTTTTTCCACCTGAACCGATTGTTATTGTGCGTTCAAACATTCCGGGCAAGGTGGCCATGGGAATGTGCTGGTGATTGTCAAACCAGAGGTGTTCATACGCTTCATCGGATATAACAATCAGGTTATGGGTAATTGCTAGGTTCGCCAACGCGATCATTTCTTCCCGCGTGAATACCACCCCGGTCGGGTTGTGTGGTGAATTGAGCAGGAGGACCTTGGTTCGAGAAGTGATCGCTAGCGCCATAGCCTCAATATCTGGCCTCAGGTCGGTCGTAGTCATTGGAACTCCCACAGGCGTGGCACCCGCGAGGTCAACCGCCGCGCGATAAACATCGAACGCTGGATCACACATGACGACTTCGTCTCCGGATTCAACGAGAGCGAGTAATGAAGCAGAAATCGCCTCGGATGCGCCCGTGGTGACAACGACGTCCGTGTCAGGATTGAGTTGCAACCCATAAAAGCGCGCTTGATGTTCGCAAATCGCTTGGCGTAATTGCGGGAACCCATGTGCAGGCGGGTATTGGTTGCCGATTCCCTCGGTTAAACACCGAGCGACTTCCTCCTTGAGTTCAAGTGGCCCATCCGTGTCAGGGAAGCCTTGCCCAAGGTTGATCGAGTCTGTCTCGAGTGCTCGACGTGACATTTCACCGAAAATTGATAGTGAATGGGGCTGCATTCGGGGGACCAGTGGGCTATCGATCACGTGTTAAGCGTAGCGCCGGATTCGCTCGGGTTCATGAACCGTGGTTAGGTGATCCCGTGATCGAGCCATCAGTGCAATTGCCCCACGAGTGGGACAAAGTGATTGAAATGATTGCTCGATCTGCGGCCGAATCAGATGGTCACGGGGTTCCTCGCAGTCATTTCGATGAACTCGCCAAAGTCGGAGCCCACGGTGCGCCCAATGAATCGAGCCTGCAACGCGAACTCACCGAACGAATTGCCGGCGCTGATGCCAGCACGTGGTTTTGTTGGGCACAGCATCAAACACCGTTGAAGACTCTCCAGGCAGGGGGGAATCAGCCAGATTCGGAGGACATCAGGACCCGCTGGTTACCCGGTTTGGAGAGCGGTGAACTCTTGGCTGCTGTTGCATTTGCTCATATTCGCCGTCCGGGACCAGCAAACCCAGTTGCCCTTGAAGTGAATGAAAAGTGGGAACTTCAAGGCACTCTGGATTGGGTGACGAGTTGGGATATCGCTGACGTCGTAATGATTATGGCGGCAACAGAAGACAAAGATTTGATTGTTACATTCTTCATCCCCACCAAGGAATTCGAAAAAAAATGCATTGGTTCGCGAGTTGATGCGCCACTTCAACTTCTTGCAATGGGTGGCACACACACCCGTCCAGTGCATTTTGATCACTCGGTCATTCCAACCGAATACGTATTCTCCATTCAATCAATGAATGAGTGGTTAGCAGCGGATGCGATGAAGACAATTTTGCCGAATCCTGCTGCGTTAGGCGTGGCGCGCGCGGCAATCGATGAACTCGCTGCAACAGGCGAGAAGCGCAGGAGTGAGGTGATTCTGGCCACCGCGTCATTCTTGGCAGAGAAGTTTATGCGCGTGCGTGCGAGGGCTTATGCAATTCTCGATGCTCCACAAGACTTTAGCCGCGAGGAGGCAATATCGTGCCGAGTCGATATTTTGGAATTGGCCCGAACCTGCACAGAAGCCGTTGTCATCGCACAAGCTGGAGCTGCCATGATGACAGGTCGTTCCGCTGAGAGGCGAGTGCGAGAGGCCATGTTCTTGCAGGTTCAGGCCCAAACCAATGAGACACGGAATGCTGCACTGAAGGAATTAATCGACGGCGATTAGCGCTTCACGCGACGTTGAGCCGACACAGCATCGCCTGCGGTGGTGGTGATTCGAACTGAACATCGATAATTCTTTTTTGTCATTTTGGTGACCGTCGCCTTATTTCGATCGATTGACCCTGTCCGTGTTGGCCCAGGGCCAATGGGTACACACACCACTTGCTCGCTGAGAACTTCAGCTGAATTGGCATTCGAAGAAGTGAGACTAAAGACTGCTTTGGCGCCAGAGAATCTAACTTTACGAATTGTTCCCGCAATGGGGAGGTCACTGGGGGAAGTGATGACGGGTGCTGATGGTGGTGAATTTCCAGTCGAGTTCGCCGAGATAGCTGTGACGGTGTACTCGGCACCATTAATGAGTCCATCGATGGTGCACGTGCCTGCAACTTTTTTCTCCGACGGTGCTTCGAAACAGTTGAGAGCATTCTGACTATCTGGACTCACCTGCGTTGGTCCGAGAACGCTCACCGCGTACTGCGTCACCGAGATGCCGTCGGCACCGGGAGAGATTATGAATTGAAGGGAATTGTTGAGGGGCACAATTGATAGCTGAGGCGCAAGCGTCGGTGTCAATGTGGGGATAGCCCCGGCATTGTTCAAGAACGTGAACTCCGCACTTACTCGCGTGTACACGCCGGGGTACCGGCTGGCGCAATCCTCGCCCCAACTGACAATTCCAATCAGCATTGGCCCGGCAGAACCGGATGCAATGAGTGGTCCACCAGAATCTCCTTGGCAGGCATCGACAATTTTGCCTGCGGGCGTGGCTCCACCGGCACAAAGCATGACCTCGGTGTCGACTTCTCGGGAGTTAAAGCCTTCAAATCTCACACCGTTGACTTCATAGGATTTGCCGCCCCCGCAGGTTGCATCAGGAAAGACAACAAGATTTCCTCTGTGAAAAATTGGGGGATACCGATTGCCTGAGGTACTTGTGTTCCCCCAGCCTGCGACCTCGGTGAGATGTCCGGGAGCGGTGTACTCACTGGCTAACTCAGGAGTCAGCACGGAGATCAAAGGAATGTTTGTCGCTGGCGATGCAAGTGTCAACACCGCGATGTCATTTCGTGACGACCGGATTGCGTAATCAGGGTGAACGTCAATCGCGGAAACGTTGATCGTTGGAACATTGCGAGCATCAAGATCCCGCGCGAATCCCGCAACAATATTGGCGGGTTTGTCCGTGACTCCTGATTTCTGGTTAACCACGCAGTGAGCTGCTGTAATCAACTTTGTGGGAGCGACCAAACTTGCTGCACAAAATTGAGATTGAAATGCACCCTCTGATGCAAGGTCCGCGGGGTCGAGCAATGCGACCAGAAATGGAAAGTCATCTGGCGAACTTTCGACCCCGTTGACGATTTTGGGTGTAATCGCTTGGGCTGCGGGAAGGGATGCTCCAAACCCAAGGAATAGCGAACTTGCAACCACAAAGGCACCTGCAGAATGAAAGGGGCGCCTCAACCCCGTAAATCTCTGGAAAATCCCCCGCGCACGCCTTTTCACTCCCCTAATGTACGCCAGTCTTGAGGTGGAGTTCTCATTGTGCGGTATCAACCTGCGCCTTGATCATGTGTGCGAGTTCCGTGACAGTTATGAATTGCTGAACTTCCACGCCACGCAGGGAGATTGTTCTCGACCCGGATGATTCAGGTGAGGTCATGTAGGCGTTCACCGGTGCATTGGGCCACGTGTCGGTGCTCACGGGATAGTCGGGGTCAATCAGGGCATAGGAAATGACAGGTCGGTGTACTGCTTTTTGAGCCGATGCGATCACTGGAAGATCGCGGCACGTTTGTGCTGTTGCTATGAAGATAAGCGCACCATCGATGCCGGTCGAATTCAATTCCAGACAAATTGACGGAACCGGACAATTCGCCATGATTTCGACAACGGGAATGTCAAGGCTCTCGAGTGCGGCCGTCAGCCCTGAGGGGGTTTCATTGCTCACAAGGTGAACGACGTGCAACATGGCTACAACTCTAGGTTCTCAACACACCTTGGGTGGCTAGCAGTGGCTATCGAGCGCGTGGCGAGTCCGCTAGCAGAACTCGGTGGTAAATAGTCTGATAAGTTTCCCGCACGCGTCTAACATCCCGAGGAGAGAACCATGGAATCAGTCGTCGAATTCACCATGTATGCCAAGCCAGGTCGCTATGCCGATGTACTCGCCGCGTACAGCGAATTTGCCAAGGCTTTCCAAGATGCAGTTCCACAGGATCGCTTGATTCTCATCACGGGAGACCCTGCGAGTGGGCTCATTCGGGGCATTGGAGTGTTCACTGAAGCACAGATTGCTGCTGATGTGAACAGCATGCCTTTCTTTGCGCAATTCAATGAGGCAATCGCTGAATTCATCACCGACGCACCTGAGCGCACGGAATTAGATCTGATTCACCTGTATCAGGTGTGAGGCTGCCTTTTCCATTCGACGCCGCTACAGGGAGGATCTATCATGACCAACACGGATGAATGGCTGCAATTACGCCAACAGATCTTGGACAAAGCTGTTGTACGCGGCAAGGTCATTTTGTCGAGTGGCCGTGAAGCGGACTACTACATTGACTTACGCCGCGTGACCCTTGATGCGGTAGCTGCACCGTTGGTTGGAGCGGTAATGCGACAGGTGAACCAACAATTTCATTATTCAGCGGTCGGTGGACTGACCCTCGGTGCGGACCCGGTAGCTACCGCCATGATGCATGATGCTGCACAGGATGGTGTGCTGCTGAATTCATTTGTCGTGCGCAAGGCAGAAAAGCAGCACGGACTGCAAAAAAGAATTGAAGGCCCTGATGTTTCAGGAGTTCGGGTGCTTGCAGTTGAAGACACTTCAACAACAGGTTCGTCTGTGCTCACTGCCGTTGATGCGCTCTTGGCTGACAAAGCCGTCATTGCGGGAGTCAGTGTGATTGTTGATCGTGGTGCTCGGGCAACAGTGGTCGAGCGCGGTTATGAATACACCGCGGCCTACTCCTTGCAGGACCTAGGACTCGAGTAAATCTACTTGTTCTTCGCTAGCACCCAGTCGGCGTTCAATGACCAACAGCACTGACACAAAGAGTGCACCGATAAGGAACATGATTATTGCTGTGCCGACTTGATCGCTTGGCGCAAGGAGTTCCCTGTCAGGTCCTTGCCACGGCCATAATGCTCGAAGGGAACCGATCATCAAACCCGTAATGATCACAAGAGTTATTCGGGCGCGGTTCTCGAGCAACCATTTCAAGAGTGAGACGAAGATGGCTAGGCCCAGAATCGCCCCGAGAGCGAATACCGCGAGGTAAGCAAAGTTACGGTCGTTTACCGCCGAGATTGTTGGGTCGTACATTCCAACGGTGAGAAGCAGGAAGGACCCGGAAACTCCAGGCAAAACCAATGCACAAATTGCAATTGCTGCTGAGAAGAACACAGCGATCAAACTTGGATCAGTGATGTTTCCTTGGGGCAGTCCGGTCAAGAAGAACACAACGACCGCCGCAACAAGTCCGACAAGCGCGTAGACAGGATTCCACCCACCGACTTTGGTGACCATGTGTGCTGGAACATAAGCACCGGCGATTACTAGGCCAAAAAAGAGTGCCTTCATGGCAATGGGTTGTTCTTCGAGCAGGGGCTCAATAATTTTCGCCCCGAGAACCACCATCGCTCCCATGCCGATTGCAACGGGTATCAAGAGTGACCAGGGCAGGGCTTTCAGGGTTGCAGTCCCGCGCGCAGCCGACGGCTTGCCTCCAGAAAGTCCAAGGAATTGCCGGCCGACGAGCACAACGTTCGCAATCGAATTGATCAGGGTTTCATAGATACCCACAATCAATGCGAGGGTTCCGCCACTGACACCGGGAACGACTTCGGCGGCACCCATGAGTCCACCGCGAACAAGATTGGCAAGAGTTTTCAGCACACGGACAGGGTAGTGGTTAAGTTGCTACCCATGGAGCAAGCAGGCGGGCCCGCCGAGTCACGGGCTAATGATGAAGAACCTGCTGGGGAGCCTTTCACCGTCATTGGTGTTGGACCATGGGAAGGCATCTGGCCCACCGAGGATTTCTATGATCCGGAACTTTTACGCGATGGTGATAAACGCAATGTCACCGATCAGTATCGGTATTGGAAACTCGAGGCGATTGTTGCTGACTTGGACACCAAGCGGCACTCCATGCACATGGCTATTGAAAACCTTGGGCACGACTTCAACATTGGGACCATTGTGAGAACTGCAAACGCATTTCTCGTGGGCGAAGTTCATATTGTTGGGAAGAAACGTTGGAACCGCCGTGGTGCCATGGTCACCGATAGATACCAACATGTTCACCAC
>JBDQMZ010000002.1:0-10651 GCA_040261955.1 Candidatus Nanopelagicales bacterium | reverse complement strand
TTCCTACACATGCCGCAGACCCACCCTATAACCTGGAAGCATTGGCTGAATATTGCGGAATGTTAGCCGCACGCTATCAGGGGAAAATCGAAGCCTATCAAATTTGGAATGAAGTCAACCTCAAGAACTTTTTCAACGGCACTCCTGCTGAAATGGCAGAGATGACCAAGCGTGCTTACGACATCATCAAGAAAAATGACCCCGAGGCACTTGTAGTCGCCCCATCACCCACGCTTCGACTCACTGCTGCGTTTGATCGCTTTTATCCGGAGTATCTGACCGAACTTGGAAAGTTGGGTTGGCCAGTCGATGTTTTTGCGATTCACACGTACCCAGATGCACTGGGTGACCCGGCTGTTCGTGGACTTCTTATTAAGAAGGCCCAAGAGGCTCTGACGGCCGCGGGTGCACCGGAGCTTCCACTCTGGGATACGGAATTGAACTATGGACTAGCGGGACCGGGAGATCTGCCCAAGCAGGAGATCGCAGGTGTCAATGCAGCAGGTTTCGTGGTTCGCACGTACATCGATGACCTCCGCTACAACATTGACCGGTCATATTGGTACATCTGGAGCCTACGTCCAATTGAAATCTTGGGAATCCAAGCATTTGCGGGAACAGATTCAGAACAAGGGTTCTTTGCCCTGGATGATTGGGTTGTCGGTGCTTCCTATGACGGATGTGATCAAAGTGGAGACACTGTGATCTGCAACTTTAGTTCCGTGGATTCAAAGTGGATTGTTGCCTGGGCGGAAAAGGGTGAAGTTCCCTACACCACTCCTGAGAACTCTCAATTGGTGTGTGATCCGCTGGCGAACTGCAGGGAAGCTGCACCTAGTTCAGCCATCATGTTGACAACGATTCCCGTGCGCGTGTACTTGAGTTAATGGCAAATTCATCCTCGTCGTACGCCGGTCTGTGGCGTTGGTATCGAGTAAACCTGCGAGGAACAACTCGAGTATTTTCTGGGACGATTTTTCTCCTCGTAGTGATGCTGGCAGCTCAGGCTGTCGTCCCCCTGCAGGTTGAATCGATACTTCATCATGGGGAGTGGAGCACCACTGCGGTGGCTATTCTTCTCACCTTGGTGGTCGTGCAACTTGTTGCGGGCCATTGGGGTCACCTCGGAGCACATGATCTAACCATCACCAGTGGCACCCTGTTACGTGAGCGGGTATTCGATCGCCTGATGAGGGGCAAGTCAGAGGGATCCACAACTCTTATGCGTTCATCAATCGTTTCTCGACACACAACTGATGTGGACAATGTTGCGGAGGCTTTTGAGCAAACTCTTGCCTATGGAATTCCATCAATAGTTCGAATAATCATCAGCATGTCTTTGTTGACCGTGATTGCACCAAAAGCCGGTCTGACAATGCTCATCGCCGTCATATTGTTCGTTCTCATTCGTCATTTCATTGGTCGAGAAATGCTTAAAGCCGACAGGGAGGCTTTGGAGGCACGCACTCACGTCGGCGAAGTTGTTGATGAAGCCGTTACTTCGGCCAAACCAATCAGTGGTTTGCATTTAATTCGGTGGATGGAAGCCCGGTACCACAAGAGGAATGAAAAGTTAGCCCACGCGTGGCACCGTCAAGGCGTTCTCTCTACACGGCTGATCACGGGTGCACATAGTGCTGGACTTGCAGGCTTGTTCGTGGTCGTCATCATCGCCGTGGGAATGGGCGAAGAAGAAATCGCGGTAGTGGCAGCATCACTGTTGTATATCGAGTCAGTGGTTAAGGGTCTTGAGGCACTCCCAATCTGGATCAGGTCCCTGCAGTTGGCTCTGGAAAGCCGCAACCGCATCGATCAAATCATGCTTGAAAGTGAGATTCCGCCGCCACTGGTTGACCTCCATCACTTGCGCACTGAAATCACGCTTGATGCATTAGGTGTTGAGCCTGGATCAGTGGTTGGAATCGTGGCAACACCGGAAATCGACATAGATTCATACCTTTCCATTTTGACGGGAAGCGATGATCCAGCAGACTGGCGAATGTCCACCGATGGACACCTGCTTCGCCTTCCACATGTCAATCCCCATATTCAACAGGTCACGGCCGAGCCACTCACCATCAATGCCTCGCCCATGTCATTTCTTCGGGCGATGGATGCTGACATCACTGAGGAACAGGCAGGCGAACTACTTGAGGCTGTCGGATTACCTGACTTGGTTGACCGACGCTTTGAAGAAATTGGCCCTGCCGGGAATCGGTTGACGGTCAACCAACGCCAAAGGCTTGAGCTGGCGTGTGCACTTGCTGCCAAACCTGAGGTGCTTTTTATCGGCCCCATCCTTGCACTGGCTGACAGCGATACAGCCTTACCTTTGATTGCGAATATTCGGGCCCGAGGAATTGGCATCATTGTTCTTGCGGCCAGGGACGTTGATGTAGCCCACGAAGTATCACGACTGATATTCGTCGACTCTCGAGGAACTCAGGTGGGTACACACCAGGAGTTGCTCGTTGCAGACACTGCATACTCCCGACTCTGGGAAAGTCGACTGCTCACCACCGACGTTGATCTGAGCGTCCTTGGTTTGGGCGATGACGCAGGAGAATCCCTCTACGCCAAGTTGGTCACGGAAAGGTTTGCGCCGGGCACGCCTCTCTACCGGGCAGGGGATCCCGCAGACCGAGTGATCTTTGTGATTTCCGGTCATGTGGAAATAGCAACTAGGGACACTGAAGGAAATTCCCGCAGGGTTGCTGTACTTGCCCCAGGAATGCATTGCGGTGACTTACGTTTAACCATGGGGGAAAAGCGAGCTGAGGATGCAACCGCTGTGGACGATGTCGTTGTGCGGAGCCTGAGCCGAGGCGCAATCTCTGCGGGCATGTCAGGCATGCTGGACCGCACACCAGAGGAACGCAAGATTGTCTCAGCAATTCTGAGGGCAGGCTCGTTGTCGCAGGCTCAACTCCAAGAAACACTTCCAGAGATGGAGCCAACTGAACTGCGCAAGGCCCTTGACCTACTGCGTCAAGACGGCGCGGTCAGGGAATCCGATGGCATGCTCTCTGTGGTGCAAAAGCGTGCGGTGAAGAGTGGTGCTGCTGACATCTTGGATCGCATTGGCGGCTTGAATTAACTGTGAATAAATTAGTAAAAAAGCGATTCACGCTGACGCAACGACTTGCACTCCTCATTGCCGTTTTATTGGGGGCTTCAGCAGTAATCACGATTGCCTTCTCACTTCGCAGTGTGCAAACGGCAATGTTCAATGAGTCCAGTGAATCTGTGAGCAACATTCACACATCGGTTGCAACTTTGATTACAGTCGAATATGACAATGTTGAAGCAGTCCGTCAAGCTGCCTTGGAACAACGGCGGGCAGAACTGAAAGACGTAAGTCAGCCCCTGATATCAGGCCTTGATCAACTTGTCGGAGCGGTCGAGTCGGGCCAAATTTCTCAGGTCAATGCCCAAGAGCGTGCAAAAAACATGTTGCGCAATGTTCGATTTGGCAATGACGATTACTTCTTCACCTACAACAGGGAAATGACAGCAATCGCGCACCCGGACACCAAGTTCCAAGGTCAGAATCTCGTGGACATGCAGGATGCCGATGGCAAATATGTTCTTCGAGAGATCAGGGACATCGCACTGAATGAGGGCAGTGGATACATCGATTACCAGTGGGTCAGGCTCAACGAAACTGAGCCCAAACCTAAAATCGGATATGTCTTTCATTACGAACCATGGGACTGGATTATTGGTACTGGCGTTTATGTCGATGACATTGATGCGGCTGCGCAGGAGAGACTCGTGGCAGTCCAAGATGTACTTGCTGCTTCATTCTCTGAAGTTACGTTTAGTAATGACGGTTTCTTCTTTATTGTGAATCGTGATTCCGAGGTTGTGGTTTCACCCAGTAATAGGGATTTGACCGTACTTACCAATTCAGATCAAGGGCGCGCATTGGCCAGCAATATCGTGGCCATTGCCCCGGCTCAAGATGGTGAGTTAGTCACGGAGTCTGTTGATGTGGCCTTGCGCAATGGAGAAACTGAAGCGTGGGAAATCAATATTTCAACGTTCACTCCACTGGAATGGATATTGGTGTCGGCGGTTCCTACGAGTGAACTCAATGCCCCAGGACTTTCACTCGCACTACAACAGGCCCTTGTTGGCTTCATCGTGCTGATCATTGGACTTGCAGGTGGATTAATCATCAGTCGCCGAATCGTTCGCCCAGTTTCTAGCATCACACAGGCAGCTCAAGATCTTGCCAACGGTGAATTTGATCCAACGATTTTGGATTCCGCAGCGCAACGTAATGACGAGGTGGGAGATTTAGCTCGAACTTTCCGGGATATTGGTGTGGAAATCGTTGAACGCGAACGCAAATTGCGCGAGCAGGTAGCGAAACTTCGAGTTGAGATTGATAAAGGTAAGGTGGAGACGGCGGTATCTGAAATTACGGATAGCGAGTACTTTAAGAACATCCAGAGCCAGGCGGAAGAGTTTCGCAGACGACACAAGGAAGATGGGGACCGGACGTGAGTCAAGAAAGTTCCGTTGGATCGAAATCAACCAAAAAAAGACTCAAACTAGGTCTGAGACTAAAGCTCGTAACCGCGTTTACACTCGCGTTCACATTAATTTTTAGCGTGCTTGCTTACTTCATCATTCTTTATGTCACCAATGAAGCACAAGCGAAAGTTGTCCAGCAGTTGAAGGAAACTGCAGTGGGTGGAGCAATTCAGTTGGATGCAGAATCTATGCAAGAAATCTTGGTAAGTGTGCCCGAGCCGGACACAAACAACCCGTTCATTCAATCTGGTCCCAGTGCTGAACAGTATGAACGATTGAATTCTGAACTCATGGATATTCGTGAGATAGTTCCGCAGTCAAGCCCTTACACATATTTCATGGATCCTGAAGAGGGCACCCTGCTATGGCTGACGTCGTGGTCTGCGCTTGATCCCGACCCAAACTTCACCGTGCAATATCGCCAGCCGGTCAGTGATGTCGTGGGTGAAACCACCTATAACAACATGGTGGCAGGTCTCACTGCTACGACCAATGAGGAGCCCTACTACGACACAAATGGTGGGTGGATTTCAACGTACACGCCAATTACGAATCAAGCGGGCGAAGTTGTTGCGGGTCTAGGCATCGACTACCCATTGACCTACGTTGATGAGACGCGTCAGGGCGCGATCGCGGTTGTGGTTCCGATTTTGCTCATCAGCTATTTCGTGCTGTTGGCTCTGGTGTTGCTGGTGTCCACGTGGCTCACCCGCCCTCTTAAGCGGCTGACAGCAGTGACCACTCGTATCGCTGATGGTGAATACGACATTGACTTAAGTTCGGTGACAGACACCCTGATACCTGACGAGCTAGCGACTCTGGGTGAACGATTCGCGCTGATGGTTGAAAAGGTCCAATCCCGTGAGAAGAAACTGACCCAGGAAGTAACCCGGCTGAAAGTTGAAATCGACTCAAGCAAAAAAGAGGCCGCTGTTGCTGAAATCCTTGAGTCAGACTTTTTTGCCGGAATTGCTGAGCGAGCTCAAACGATGCGTAGTCGCATGAAGGAATCAGCCTCTGACGATGACGGACTGGCCACCACCTAGCAGTTACCTGCTAGCCGGATAGCCGCTTGCGTCGTCGCAAACTTGGGTCAAGGAGCGATTCTTGCCAATTTTTGCGCATGAATTGAGCTGCAATCAGCGCCCCGATGGCAAATGGCAGTGCAATAACGGGGGCGGCGATTGGCAGGTCTAGGGCTGAGACGATCCACGTTATACCTCCTGCGACCAACAGTCCTGACGCGAAGGGCACGAGATCGACAAGGAATGACACGCGGGCCCGTTTTTCGTCCGGGACGAGGGCCAATGATGCGCGGCGAGCGACTTCATCGATACTCCAACGCGGCACCCACCAGGCGATAATGCCAATGATCAAAACTGGCAAGAAATCGAAAGCTAGCCCGGCAATAAGAACAATTGCAGCGGAGATCGTGAAAATGGGTAAGACCATAAGTGAGCCTGGAATATTGAATCGTTCCAATAATTTGGTCGTGTAAAAAAGGTGCAACGTTGTTGCGATTGCGAATACAACGACGAGGGTCCCGCCATAAACAATTTGTAATTTGGCAGCGTCACCCAATATTCGGTCAGCTGAACTGACAAAGGATGCCTCAAGGGACATGCCCGCTATGAAAACGAAAATAGATGTCACGAACATGGCGCGAAACGCTTTGACACCTCCAACAAACTGCCATGCTGACCGAAAGGACTCACCGAGGCTTTCATCTCGTCCATGTCCGCGACTGATGGAACGATCCTTCAATGCTCGAGGCAGAAGAAAACCAAGTGCAACGATGCCTACGGGGCAAACAATGAGCAACCATGGCAGCGGGATTCCTAGTGGAATGAAGAGCAGAGGCGCGAGTGCGGGGATGGCTAGACCAACGAGTTGGCCGCCGTATTGCCAGGTGGTGATCCAGGGATAAATCTTGCGCCCTTCGCCGGCGTTGAAGAGATCGCCAATAAGCGCCCAGACAATGAGTGGAAGCAAGAAGTTCAACTGATCGGCGATCAACCAAACGGCACCAGTGCCCCAGACTGTCGTGGACGGAATTGCAACGAAAATTAAGCCGATGATAAATGCGGCGCCGTAACCAAGGGTGACAATTTTGAATGCGCGTGCGCGGGGAATGCGATCGATCCATTTTATTTGTACAAGTGCTATTGAAATAAGTCCGATTGCACCGAGGGGATAGATAATGACCAAAGCGAGGGGACCAAGTTCAGACACAAATCTACTAGCGATGACAACTTCGGTCATCAAACCGAATAGATAGACCAAAGCAGCAGCGATGGCGAGTGGACGTGCGCGACGGCGTAATGCTTGCATTGCACTTTCAGTGCCCGCATCATTGAGCCTGGCGCCTTTTGCTGACTCGGTCGTGGTGGGGTTATCGTCGTTGATGTCAGGAGTCACTGGATCGCGTTTGACACGCTCTGTCACAAAACCCCAGGGGTCATCGTCACCATTTGCTGCGGGCGGCGGTACTTCTCTCATGGATTAGTCCTGTCCTGATGTGGTGAAATGGAGCTAGGGTGTGCAGGTGCGCAATAACCTACAGGTGATAGAGCTTGCTGGTGTGAGTGATGCTCCACATTTGGCTGAACTCCTTGAGTTGCATGCTCAAGCGTTCCCTGAGCATTCGCATGTATTAGATGAACTTCGTGAGAATGCGAGAATCCCAAGGGAGCAAGAGAAATGTGTGGTTCACCAACTACTGTGTTTGGTTGATGATGTTCCTGCCGGATTCGTGGTGGTTCACTCGAATAGGGATCGCAAAGTTGGATTGATCCATTTTCTTGCCGTCGACCCAGAATTTCGGGGCCACCTTGTCGCAGGTACCAAGGTCTCAACCCTGTTGGTTGAACATGCTGTAGAGCTCGTTGCATTGGATCTTGGGGCATCGTGCGCTGGCGTGGTTGCAGAGTCTGATCCTGCATTACTTCCGTCCTGGGCATTGTGGGGATTTTCACCCCTTCCTATTACCTATTCCGAACCATTCCATGGAATGCATTGGCGTGATCATGAGCCACTGGAGTTTTTTGACATGACACTCGTTGGTTACAACATGTCAGCACACAGCTTGACCGAGCTGGGGCGTAAGGGGGCCAGTGCTTTTCTACTGGACCACTATGACGTGCCACCCGACCATGCCGTTGTGCAACTTGCTATTGGGTGACTGCCTTTGCGATTTCGCGGATTTGTGCTGACCATTCGTGATCAGGGCTGGTGAGTGAGAACAGGCCACCTGAAGCGTTCTGAACGACTTCCTCAGACAATGGCAGGATCGCCGCAACGTCGGCAGCGTACGCGGTTTTCATCTGTTCCCGCAGATCCGCCGTGTCAATACCCGATGGCACTTTGTTGACCACGAGGAACAGGTTGGGCACCTGAAGCTTGCGAGCAACGTCCACGGTGACGGCGGTTCCTTGGAAGTCCTGGCGGTCGGGGCGGAGTATGAGCAGGAGAACATCACTGATTGTGATGGAGAGCAGTGTTTCCTCGTTCAAACCTGGGTGGGTATCAATGAGAAGGTAGTCGAGGCTGAGGTCACGTGCCAAGTCACGGAAACCATCATTGAGAGTTCCAACGTCGTAACCCTCTCGCAAGACTCGGGCAATGTCGCCAGCTTTCATGCTGGACGGAATGAGGAAGAGTGCACCACCCTCGGCAACGGCGGTGTCTTGGGAAATGATGTGGGTAACTTCGTGGGCGGCATCGGCAATTTTGATTTTGCCCCACAAATAGTCATTGAGAGTGTTGTCCAAGTCGTCAGAAAAACCGAAAAGCACGTGGATGCCGGGGCTTTGAATGTCCGTGTCCACGACTCCGACGCGATGACCCATTGCTGTGAGTTGAGCGGCAAGGTTGGATGTCGTGTTGCTCTTTCCCGTGCCCCCCCGGAATGAGTGAATGGAAACGACAGTGGTCATGTGAGACTCCCTTGGTCATTGCGAGGTCGGTTTGACAAGCTGAATGCAAGCACACTGTACTTGTCCACCCAAGGCTACCGAAGGTTGCATGAGGTACATACCGTGTTTCCACGGTACTCAAGTTGTTGAATGTTCAACTAACGGTTATTGTGTCTGCATGAATCACGACTCAATCTTCACCGACGCCCACACCGCATTTTCGTTCACGGACCAACAGGTAAGTGATGCTCAACTCGCAGAGATCTACGAGTTGATGAAATTCGCCCCCACACCCATGAACGCCCAGGCCCTGCGCATCCTCTTTATTCGAACCGACGAAGGCAAAGCCCGACTGTTACCGCACCTGGCCGATTACAACCGCGCCAAATCCCAGTCGGCCCCGGTCGTGGCACTTCTTGCCTATGACACAGACTTTCATGAACACCTGCCCGAAGTCCTGCCACATAATCCCCTGGCCAAGAACAATTTCCTGGATCCGGCCCAACGAGCGCTGGCGGCTCGAGAGATGGGGATCCTGCAAGCTGGCTATTTCATCCTCGCTGCCCGGACGGTCGGATTGGACGCTGGACCCATGTCGGGCCTTGATCCTGCAGGCCTCGATGCCGAATTCTTTGAGGGGACCTCCTTCAAATCCCTCTATGCGGTCAATTTGGGGCACGTGGCTGAAGGAGGGAACTTCCCTCGAAACCCACGTTTGTCACTTGAGACCGCTGTTTTGTGGGTCTAACCCGAGAAATGCCCATCCAAAGCCAAGCGCTGGTAACCTGAACGGGTGTCCAGTGAAATCCAGCCAGGGGAGATTGAGGCCGCACGGCGTGCCGACCAATTGGCTGACTCCACGGTCCGCGGCACAGATATCAGTGACACCGGAACGTGGCGGCGCATTGCTTTAGAGGCACATGAAAAGCAGGGGTGGGCAACCACCGATCGTCATCGGGACCGTCCACATCAGCGCCGCGACCCACTTCGGGTTTATGCCAGCAGGGCTTTGATCTGGGACAGTGTGGCGGTCGTTGCAGCAGCAACAATTGGGTTTGTACTTCGCTGGACAATTCCTTATAACCTTAATATCTCTGATGGCACTTATGTGGTGTTCGCGTTGGTCGTTGTCTTCTCGTGGGTCGTGGCACTTGTTGTGCGCGGCGCTTATGACACTCGGGTGCTCGGTGTCGGGTCTGAGGAATTCAAACGAATTGTCACTGCATCTGCCGGTCTCTTTGCACTCGTCGCGATTGTGGCTTTCGCATTCAAATTAGATCTCTCACGCGGTTTTGTTTTAATCACATTTGTCGTCGGCCTCACTTTGCTACTCATTGCTCGATGGCTTTTGCGTGCATGGCTGCGACACGAACGGCGATACGGAAACTACTTGCACCGCACCATGGTTGTGGGTAATGGTGCTCGACAAGAAGAAATCTCAGACATGCTCGACCGCGATCCCGTTGCGGGATTCGTTGTTGTTGATGTCTTGGAAGAACCCGTTGAAGACTGCGATGAAGCAGAATTGAAAATGTGGCTCGATGAAGTCATGGCACGCATTGAGATCAATGACGTTGACACCGTTGCAGTGACCGGATCACATGCACTCAGTCAGAACGTGATCAAGAAACTTTCTTGGCGCCTTGAAGGTCCGCGCATTGACCTTCTTGTTGCACCAACACTCGGTGACTTTGCTGGTCCTCGCGTCACCATGCGTATGCAGGCGGATCTTCCGTTGATTCATTTGGATGAACCGCACTTGACGGGTTCCAAGCGGGCGATCAAGCGCGCCATCGACATTGTCTTTGGAGCCCTCCTCTTTGTCGTGTTCCTGCCGTTCATGCTGATTGCTGCGGTGGGAACCTTTGCCAGCAGTAGAGGCCCGGTGTTTTACAAGCAGCAACGCATTGGCCGCGGTGGCGAGGTCATTACGGTGACCAAGTTCCGAACCATGCACGTGGGTGCAGATCAGGTTCGAGCTGAGGTCATTGGCATGCCTGATGAGCGCATTGGCGAGCGCTACAAACACGACCCACGAATCACCAGTTTTGGTCGGGTCCTGCGCCGCTGGTCCATCGACGAAATGCCCCAAATTGTCAACGTAATCAGCGGAACCATGTCCCTCGTGGGTCCACGACCGGTTCTGCTCGATGAAATCCCACTATTCGGTGATGAAGACCACCGCAGACACCTGA
>JBDQMZ010000048.1:0-4471 GCA_040261955.1 Candidatus Nanopelagicales bacterium | reverse complement strand
CACAAAACGGCACGCAAGCTGAAAATCTCCACGTTGGGGCCGAAACGCTCTCAAGTTTGGTGCTCGCAGAACTCAGCAAGGATTCGGGCCAGATTTCATGAACGCGAAAACCTCAATCAACCATGCGATGAAACAAGCAGTGTGGGAATTCAAGCTCAACGCGCGCAATGGCGAACAATTACTGCTTCTCGTCATCATTCCTGTAATCGTCTACTTTGCGCTAACAAGAACCAGTTTCATTGGCGGCGCTTCATGGGATGCCCAAAACGCATTGTCCGTGGCGGTCACAATCGCAACTCTCGCTGCGGGGTTTACATCACTTGCAATCGCAACTGCATTTGAGCGACGAAGCGGCACGCTTTTGTACATGGGCACGACACCCGTAACCCGGCTCGAACTAGTCCTGGGAAAAAGTCTCTCCACATTCCTTCTAGCCTTGGTGTCGTCCTTTGCGCTTTGCGTTGTAGCGCTTATCACCGGCTGGCAACCAACCGGCAAAGCTCTCCTACTCATCGGGGTTCTATTAGTGGGCACGCTCAGCGTCTCGGGGTACGCATTTCTCATGGCTGGCACCATGCGCGCAGAAGCCGTATTGGCATTGGCAAACGGCATTTTTGTGGTCGTACTCATGTTTGGCGGAGTGATATTCCAGTACAACGGAATTGGAGCAACGATTGCCTCACTGTTCCCACCCCGAGCATTGCTAATTCTCAATGAATGGGCAGTGCGCGGTGCTAATCCCTCTGAGACTTCCGTGTGGATCAGCGCAATCGTTTTAATCTCTTGGGGTGTGCTTGGAATTCTTCTCGCGAGCAAATTCTTCAAGTGGAGATAAGGTGCATTTATGGCGATGACTAAGGCGCGAATGATTTATGTCGCTAATCTTGTTGTGCAATCTGGAATTATTGTTACTGGCTCAGTTGTGCGCCTCACGGGTTCCGGTCTCGGGTGTCCCACCTGGCCCCAATGCGTTGAAGGTTCATACACGCCGACTCAGCGCCAAGAAGAAGCGTTTCACAAATACATTGAGTTTGGTAATCGACTACTGACATTCGTCGTGGCCATTGTCGCGATCGCCACGATCATTGCGATGATCAATTATGCATTAAAGCGCAGAAAACAAGGGCTGCCCCAGCGAAAGTTATTGCTCTTGCTAGCAGTGGTTCCACTCCTCGGCACCGCGGCGCAAGCTGTCTTGGGGGGTATAACAGTCTTAACCGGATTACACCCTGCAACCGTGTCAGCGCACTTTTTGGTATCCATGGCGCTCGTGGCCGCTGCCGTTGCCCTCGTTGCTAAAAGCGCCGACCCTGACGACTCGCCAATTCAATATCTGGCGCCGCCTGCTGTTCGGATTCTCACCTGGACCCTTGTCGCCGTTACGGGTGTTGTTGTGATTTTGGGCGTTCTCGTTACGGGAAGCGGCCCACATAGTGGCGATGCCGAAACGGAGTCACGCTTCAGCTTTGACCCACGCACCGTTTCTTGGATCCACGCTGATGCGGTCTTCTTGTTCGTTGGTCTGCTCATCGGGCTTCTTGTCGCATTATTTCTTTTCAAGAGCACCGGGCGCATGCGAAGGCGAACACTGGTACTTCTGGCCGTTGCGCTCGTGCAGGCGAGCGTTGGTTACACGCAGTACTTCCTCGGCTTACCGGAGGCACTCGTTGCCGTTCATGTCTTGGGTGCGGTTCTTACTTGGATAGCGGTGTTATTCATTCCGTTTTCCATGCGCACACGTGGGATTACGCGCGAGAGTGTTAAATCGAACTAAGCTTAATTGCAGTTATCCAATAAACGGGCTGAGCCCAATAAACAAGAACAGCAGTGCCAAGTAAGTAATCGATCCGTGGAAAACCCTCATGGCTGGCTTTTCCAAATCGGCGTAATCTTCGGTGCCGCCTCGAACCAATCGCCATAACTTGACTGCGGAGCCCGTAAACCAAGCTCCAAGAAGCACGGCCGCGATGGTGTAGAGCCAGCCCATAGGTGCAACTGGAATCAGGATCAGAGAGAACGCGACCATGGCAACCGCATAAAGCACAATGTTTCTGGTCACCCTGATGGGTGGTGCAACAACAGGCAGCATGGGTACGCCAACTTTTGCGTAGTCATCGCGATACCGAATAGCGAGTGGCCAATAATGGGCTGGCGTCCAGAAAAAGACCACCAGGAAGAGAACAGCTGCTGTCGCGTCAAGCGAACCTGTTACCGCGGCCCAGGCGATAAGTACAGGCATGCACCCTGCCGCTCCACCCCAGACGATGTTTTGTGGAGTGTTGCGCTTAAGCAGAATGGTGTAACCCACCGCGTACATCACAATTGCTAAGAACCCGAGGAAGGCGGCTAACCAGTTCGTTAGCAATCCCAATGTCAGGACGCTGACTATTCCTAAAATGAATGCTTGAATTAAACCTGCCCGAACGCTGACCATTCCCGCAGCCACTGGGCGCGATCCAGTTCTGTGCATCTGAGCGTCAATATCTCGGTCATAGACACTATTAAAAGTATTGGCACTAGCAGCGGCGGCCGTGCCACCAACCAAAACAGCAATGGTGGGCATTAACCGTGGCATGCCTCCTGAGGCAAGGAACAGAGTTGGAACAGCTGTTGCAAGGAGGAGTTCAACGATCCTTGGCTTGGTAATCCAAAAATGTACGGCGGCACGCTCCTTCAACGTCTGAAACGTCGCTGTGCGCATTAAGCCAACTTACCCTGCCGTAACGTTTCGCGCCTCAGGCACGTGCCCTCGCTCACGGCAATAGACTGGAGCAATGTCAGAGATGGTTGTAAAGCACCCTGCCCCAGTGTCCACAGAACTCACTTGGACCGAGACCGATCAGAAGGCGTTGACTCACGCCCGAGCTCTCGCCATGGATGCTGTCCAGAAAGTGGGCAATGGTCACCCTGGTACCGCCATGAGCCTTGCTCCATTGGCATATTTGCTCTTTCAAAAGATCCTGCGCCATGATCCCTCCGAACCAACTTGGTTGGGCAGGGATCGATTTGTCCTCTCCGCGGGTCACTCGAGCATGACGCTCTACACGCAACTATTTCTCAGCGGTTATGGTCTGACACTCGATGACCTCAAATCCTTTCGAACCCTGGGCAGTCTCACTCCAGGACACCCTGAATTTGGTCACACGAAAGGTGTCGAGACGACTACCGGTCCTCTGGGCCAGGGCATTGCGACCGCGGTTGGAATGGCCATGTCAGAGCGGTTTGAACAGGGGCTTTTCCCTGGCGCCCCCTTCGAGCATCGAGTGTGGGTCATCGCCTCAGATGGTGATTTAGAAGAGGGAATCTCCTCAGAAGCATCCTCTCTGGCCGGTACTCAGGCCTTGGGTCACCTGAATGTGATCTGGGACGACAACAGGATCTCCATCGAGGGTGATACATCCGTGGCCTTCACAGAAGATGTTGTGGCACGGTATCGGGCATACGGCTGGGATGTCCATGAAGTTGACATGTTGCCCAATGGCGACACTGACATTCCGGCGTTGTTTGCAGCCCTCGTTGCCAGTGCGAATTCGCTGGACAAGCCGAGCTTCATTCGTTTGCGCACCGTCATCGCCTGGCCCGCACCCAATGCACGCGGCACCGCCAAGTCCCACGGCTCGGCACTCGGTGCAGAGGAGGTTGCTGCAACCAAGCGGGAGCTCGGACTCGATCCCGCCAAGGATTTCGATTTCGATGAAGAGTTGCTACAAAACGTACGATCAAGTCTTGACCAGCGGGTCCAGAAAATTCGCGCCCAGTGGGACCAGGAGTTTTCGCAATGGCGAAATGGCAATTCCGCTGCTGCAGCACTGCTTTCCAGGCTTGTTTCTGGTGAACTTCCAGCAAACTTAGATGCACACCTCCCCAGTTTTGACAACGATTCAAAGATGGCCACGAGAAAAGCCTCAGGAATCTGCATTAACGCATTAGCGCCGCATATGCCCGAACTCTGGGGCGGCTCCGCCGACTTGGCCGAATCCAATAACACCTGGATTGATAACTCTCCAAGTTTCCTTCCATATTTCTCTGACTCTTCGTCACCGTTTGGCCGCAATATTCATTTCGGAATCAGAGAACACGCCATGGGTGCGGCCCTGAATGGCATCGCACTCGATGGTTTGACACGACCATTCGGTGGAACCTTCATGGTCTTTAGTGATTACATGCGAGGCGCGGTTCGTCTCTCCGCTTTGATGAAGACAGCCGTAACTTTTATTTGGACACATGATTCAATCGGCTTGGGTGAAGATGGCCCTACACATCAGCCGGTTGAACACCTGTGGGCCCTTCGGGCGATTCCAGGACTCAATGTGGTCCGTCCTGCAGACGCTCACGAGACGGCAGCGGCGTGGGCACAGGTCCTGGCCATGAAAGAACCAACAGGACTCATACTCTCTCGACAGGATTTACCAGTCATGGCGCAGCCTTCGCGCGCAGAAATTTTTAGTGGCGTTTCCAAGGGGGCTTATGT
>JBDQMZ010000047.1:0-4814 GCA_040261955.1 Candidatus Nanopelagicales bacterium | reverse complement strand
GTGTCGCTACCAAGAGCGAGGTCAAGTAAAGCCACATCAGCAGAATTCACGGCATCTGAACCCAACGCTTCCAATGGATCTTCCGTGGCCAAGACAATTTCGATATCCGGC
Organism: Candidatus Nanopelagicales bacterium; assembly: GCA_040261955.1. Lineage (GTDB taxonomy): Bacteria > Actinomycetota > Actinomycetes > S36-B12 > S36-B12 > UBA4592. Next base: position 4,703 of record JBDQMZ010000047.1, on the reverse strand, counting down.
TGTCCACCGAGAATCGTCGACATCACTCCCAAAAGGGAGGGGTCGTTCTCGACATAAATGAGTCGGGTTGCTCGCATGGGGCACCTTTGCATGGGTGAAGGTGCGAAACAATGCACATTCACATGTGTGAAGTTCCGATCATTCTCCGACACTGTTTGCGCCCCCCGCAAGAATTCACCCGTTAACCTTCTTCAGGAATAGGGTAACCGCCATTCAATTCGCAGGCGCTTCGCCGTACTGCTTCGGTCAAATACCGTGTTTCCACGGTATTCAGCGGTACCGAATCTGGATATCCTCGAAAATGCTTCGGTTGAAGGGACTGTAATCGCTGGGCGCGAAACAGGCAGTGGGCTCAGGTGTGGTGCCGATAGGCTGAAGGCCCGTCAATCAACTGAGCGGGATTGGCCGTTTACGGTCACACGGAAATGTCGCAATCGTGGAGGAGTCGACCATGAACATGCCGGATGGCACACCAGAAGGTGGTCGACACAAGTCCGAGGTTCTTGAGGCAATCTTTGACGCAGTCGAGGATGCACCCAAAGAAAGCGCCGGCACCGGATCTCATCTCTTTCGTGCAAAGGCGCTCGCTCAATTAGACATTCCCAAACAAATTGACAACCTTCTGCCTGTCACCTCCCGCCGCCTCTGGCTGGCCATTGCAGGTGTCGCAGTGGCCATCATTGCCGGACTGGTTTATGCAGGGGGCACGACCGTGACAGCGTCCGTGAGTGCAGCAGGTCGAGCAATCGCCTCGCCTGGATTGGAAAATGCGACAAGTCCTACTGAGGTACTTGTTGAGCAAGTACTGGTCGCACCGGGCACCCCCGTGAACTCAGGGCAAAAAGTCCTCACAGCGACGGATGTCGCCGGCGCACCTGCAAGTGTTTATTCCTTGATCGACGGAACTGTATGGCAAGTGTTCGTCGCACCCGGTGTAAGCCTGCCTCGCGGTGAATCCGCCGTGACCATCTTGCCCGACGGCAGTGATAATTCTTTGCTGGTTCCCCTGCTGGAATCAGAAGCCGCAGTGGTTTCGGTTGGACAATCGGCTGAAATCGCAACGGGTGAAGGAGTATTTAAAGGTGTGGTGAGTGACATCGCTCCAGCTCCAATGCCCGGCTCCGTTCTTGGGGCCCGAACTGGTCTGCCATTAGATCCGTTGGCCACTTACATCAACGTGGCGATCACAACTAAATCCGCCATCACACCAGGAACAGAGGCATCCGTTGAAATAATTCAATCGCAGGAGTCGCTTCTGCTGAAGATTGTCGGCCAAGGTTGAGTATCGATACGGCACCGCGAGTTCGATCGCGGTTTCGAGCACAAGTCCCTTCCATCCTCCAGATGGAAGCCACAGAATGCGGGGCGGCAAGCCTGGGAATGATCCTCGCTAGTTATGGGAAATTCGTGCCGCTCGACGAGTTGCGCCTTGCGTGTGGCGTTTCACGAGATGGTGCAACCGCACGTAACATCATTGTCGCTGCTCGCGCATACGGACTGACAACAAGAGCCATGAAGCGCGAGCCTGAGCAACTCAAAGAACTCCACTTCCCCATGATTGTGCACTGGGAATTTCGCCATTACTTGGTCGTCGAAGGCTGGTATCCGGGTGGGTGGTACCTCAATGACCCTGCCGGTGGATCAAGAAAGTGCCCCGACCAGGAGTTCGATAGGTCCTTCACTGGCGTCTCCTTGCTCTTGGAGCCAGGCGAAGACTTCAAAACCGGTGGAAAGCGCGCCGGCATAGTAGGGCGGTTATTGGCTTCGGCAGGTCGGATCGCACCTGCAATCTTTGCTGCACTAATCGTGGGACTGCTCCTACTAATCCCGACCCTCGTTCTCCCTAACGTCATGACTCTCTACGGCAACGGACTCAATGGGCTAGCTGGACTCACAGCCATCGCCACGGTGACAGGCCTAGCCGTCGTCTTTGTCACCCAATCGATCCTCCAATCGATACAAGGCTTAATAGCCATCCGCTTATCAACTCGAATCTCACTGCGCCTCACGACCACAGTTGTCGACCGACTGCTACGGCTCCCAGCTACTTTTCATGCGCAACGCGGAGCAGCATCGATTGCCCAACGTGCGCTACTCATTGATGACTTAAGTGACGGAGTCTCAGCAATCACCCTCAACATTGGAATTGCTGGATTGACCAGCAGCGTTGCAATGATTGTGTTGATCTTGATCAATCCAGTGGTTGGTCTCACGACAGCGGTTATCGCACTCGCGACAATGTTTTTCTTAAGGTTTACTTTGTCCAAGGCAAAAGACGAGGCAGCCAAGGTGGTCATCGACACCATTGAAGCCGGCTCAACCATGGCTTCGGCACTCTCCCAAGTCGAGTCAATCAAAGCTGCAGGCGCCGAGGATGGCGTCATTGCTCGAGGCGTTGCGGCCATCAACCGTCAACTTGAAGCCGAGCAGCGCATTGGGCTACGCATGCTGGTGATCATGACAATTCCAACATTCATCTCCGGTTTTGCAATCATCGCAATCACCGGCATCGCCCTACTTGAGGTCATCAGCGGACGGCTTGACCCGGGGCAACTCCTCGCGATTTTGGCGTTGAGCGGGATCATCATTGGTCCGCTAGCACAGATCGCAGCGCTTTTCGGCCAAGCGCAACTTCTTCGCCCCACCTTGGATCAAATCGACGACATCCTGGATGCTGACCTTGACCAGGAATGGGATGACTCTGAAGGGGATGACTCTGAAGGGGAAGAAGCCCACAGTGCACCAAATGCACCAAATGCAATTGAAGGCGACTTTGAAGCGGTGGACGTGACATTCGGATACAGCACATTGGCTGATCCAGTGATCACGAATCTGAATATGCACCTTCCAGCAGGAGGCAGGATCGCGCTGGTAGGCCCATCAGGCTGCGGAAAGTCAACAATCTCCAAACTCGTTACCGGTCTCTACCGACCTTGGAGCGGCGACATTCTTATTGATCACCTCCCGCGTCGTTCACATGCACCAATTGTGTTGACCGATGGCATCGCCCTTGTTGATCAAGAAGTGACAATCTTCAGCGGAACGGTACGCGATAACGTCACGTTATGGGATCCCACTATCAGCGACATTGATGTGCAACGAGCACTCACCGATGCGCAACTGTGGGATGACATCGCAGCCCGTCCTGGTGGCCTCGAGGCGCTATTGGCTGAGGGTGGAGCTGACCTATCGGGTGGACAACGTCAACGTCTAGAGATTGCTCGAGCACTCGCACGAAATCCACGCATACTCGTTCTCGATGAGGCAACGAGTGCGCTCGACCCACCGACAGAAACTCTGATTGATCATGCGATCAGGCGGCGCGGTATTTCTTGCTTGGTCATTGCACATCGACTCTCCACGATCCGCGACAGTGACGAGATCATCGTGCTCAATCTTGGTGTTGTAGTTGAGCGTGGCACTCATGACCAACTCATGGCACTCCAAGGCCGTTACGCCGAATTGGTGGACGCTGGATGAGTAACATCGACAACGCTAAGAGTCAAAACCTGTCAGGTAATCAAACACTGTCTGGTTCAGATGTTCTCCGCCCCGGGCACGGTACTGCCATTGAAGTTGTTTCCGGTGAAATCTTGCTCTTCGCTGAAACCTCAAGTGGTCGCCGGCTTCCCCTCGCGTCCATGGGTCCTGGCGAGATTCTTGCCGGGACTAACAAATCTGACGGAGAGGTTTCACTACTCGTCATAGGCCAGCAAAATGCCGTGGTTCGAGTGACATCGGTGGAGGCCTTGCTCGAAGCGGATGTGCACGCCTTTGATCCGTGGATCTACACAATTGGGTCCGCGGCCGTGAATGGTCGTTGGGCAAATAAGGTCGTCGCACCAAAAGCAGAGGAACCACTTCGACTAGCACCGGGTGAGTCTGTCGTTACAACAGTTAACGCGGTTCCCCTCTCAGATCACTCGATTCTCGGGTGGCTCAAAGTCACCACGGGGACCGCTAACTATTGCGGTCTAACGGGAGTAGATATCACCGGTAGCGACCCAGTCGTCCCAATGACGCGTGGCGTCTGGTTGACAAGCGGCCTGCGCTGCACGATTAATCAGGCTTCCGCACCTCAAACCACCGATGAATGGGTTCGAGTCTTGGACTTCATGGGACGTAGTGTTCTGGATTCCATCAACGCATTGGATGAAATAAGTGAGACTGCACGTATTGCGAGATTACGGTTAGCTGAAGAGGGCTTTGTTAACCAAACTTTGCAAGGGATAGATCTACTTACCGGTGCCGTCACGGGTGCAATCGCGGTCCCGCACAATGATTATGACGGCCAGTCATCCGCGGTCACTGCTGCATCCATCACGGTCACTCATGCAGGGTTCATTCTCAGTGAAGAAAACCGGGAACGTGCAGATGCACAAATTGCTTCTGGCCGTCAGGTTTTTGCAGCCGTTGCACAAGCCTGCGGAGCACGAGTACGAGCAATTGAACTTGGAGATACCTGGTGGCACCAAGAGGGGCCGCCACTTGTTGCCCAAACGCGCGACGACTCGTACGTCTCCTTGTTGTGGTCTGGCCATTCGTGGACACTCACTGATCCAGCAGAACCCCTCGTTCCCCGGGAAGTCGATGAGGAATCCCGAGCGAGACTGAGCGGAAGAGCATGGGAATTCCTGCCTGATCTAGGTCCCAAGCCCACAAATATCCGTTCACTCATTCAACTTGCATTTACACGATCACGT
>JBDQMZ010000046.1:0-9293 GCA_040261955.1 Candidatus Nanopelagicales bacterium | reverse complement strand
CTGCTGGTGGACAACAGATTCAACCCCGGACTACCACCTGCCGAGCCTTTTCCCCTTCCAGTTCACTCCGGCGATGTCCGGGTCGACGTGCAGTCCGCGATTGCAATGCTGGCGCCGGCCTGGGGTCTCCAACCGCTTTTAGATATTGACGATGCCACTGCGCGTGACAACCTTTCGCGGGTTTCGGTCATGGCGCTGTCCTTCATCGCGCAGTCGGCACGCGGCCTCGGAGTTCCCATGGTGCCCCAAGAGCGCATTGACTCAGCGCGCACCATTGTTGAACGATTCCTCACCCGCTGGCGCGGTGAACCCGACCCCAGGCACGTTGAAGCAATTGACAGTTACTTTGTTGCTGCCGCAGAACACGGCATGACCGCATCAACATTCACCGCCCGCGTTATTGCATCGACAGGAGCTGATGTTGCAGCGGCCATGTCTGGAGCAATTGGTGCCATGAGCGGACCATTGCACGGTGGCGCTCCCGCTCGCGTTCTGCGGATGCTCAATGAAATCCAGGAATCAGGTAATCCAGAGAAATACATCACCGCTCACCTTGACGCAGGTCAACGCCTCATGGGCTTTGGTCACCGCGTGTACCGGGTGGAAGACCCGCGCGCCAGAGTGCTCCGGGAAACCGCCAAGCGGCTGGGAGTTCCTCGCTATGAAGAAGCCCTTGCCGTGGAGACAGCAGCTTTGGCCGAACTTCGATCGCGCCGACCTGACCGACCACTGGAAACCAACATCGACTTCTGGGCCGCGGTCATCTTGGACTATGCCGAGGTTCCCATCGAGTACTTCACCGCAATGACCACCTGCGCGCGCTTGGCTGGATGGTCAGCCCATATCCTTGAGCAGAAGAAAATAGGTCGATTGGTGCGTCCCACGGCACGTTACGTGGGTCCACGGCCAAGAACACCTCAGCAAGTCCCCGGGTGGGACAACGGAACCGTTGAACCATCGGGGTATCCAACCGTGTAGCCCACATCGAGCTTAATTTGAGAGCCTAAAAAGGAGCGTTTCCGTGTCCGACATTCGCATTCCCGCAGAGTTATTGCCCAGCGACGGAAGGTTCGGAAGCGGTCCATCCAAGGTTCGCAAGGCACAAACGGATGCACTCGCTGGCGTGTGGCAGAGCTACCTGGGAACTTCACACCGTCAGGCAACCGTGCGCAATGAAGTCAAGCGGTTGCGCGAGGGCTTGAGTTCGTTGTTTTCACTCCCCGAGGGTTATGAAGTAGTCCTCGGTAACGGCGGGTCCACGGTCTTCTGGGATGTCGCATCATTCGGTTTGATCCGCGACCGCGCACAGTTCCTGTCCTTTGGGGAGTTTGGCGCCAAGTTCGCATCCGGCGTCAAGAAAGCACCTCATCTTGGTGAGCCCACAATTCACAAGGCTGATCCCGGTTCGGCTCCGTCATTCACCGCCGAGGCTGGCATTGACGCGTACTGCACTCCGCACAATGAAACCTCAACCGGTGTTGCCAAAACTCCTGCGCGTGTTTCCGGAGCTGATGCCGATTCATTGATGATTATCGATGCAACCTCAGGTGCAGGTGGTCTCGCAGTTGATGCAACTGAGTTTGATACCTACTACTTTGCACCACAAAAGAGCTTCGGTTCCGATGGTGGATTGTGGTTTGCTCTCATGTCCCCTGCCGCGATTGCACGCGCAACCGAGATCAAAGAGTCTGGTCGCTGGATCCCTGACTCACTTGACCTTGTCACAGCGATTGACAATTCGCGCTTGCAACAGACCTACAACACACCCGCGCTCGCCACAATTTTCTTGATGGCCGAGCAGGTGGATTGGTTCAACACCAATGGTGGGCTCGCTTGGACAACTGCGCGCACCCAAGAGTCATCTGACTTGCTCTACTCATGGGCAGACAACAGCGACATTTTGAGTCCGTTTGTGAGTGATCCTGCACTGCGCTCCAAAGTTGTTGCAACCATTGATGTTGATGACTCAATTGACGCAACGGCTATTACAAAGGCGCTGCGCGCCAACGGGATCGTTGACACTGAGCCCTACCGCAAGCTGGGCCGCAACCAACTGCGCATTGCTGTGTTCCCAGCGGTCGACCCAGCGGATGTCAAGGCGCTGATCGCATCAATTGATTTCGTCATTGCGCAACTGGGGTGAACAAACTCATTCCTGCGCGCCCCAAGCGTGACAGCTCCACGTGGGCAGGCTACTTCTCAATTGCGACTTACGCGTGGTTCATTTACGGGTTCAGCGCAACCCAGGCACTTTTGCGTGACGAGCAGGGCACGAGTAGAACGGTTTCTTCAATCCACGCTTTGGTGTTCTCACTGGGCGGGATAATTGCAGGATTCCTCGGTGCCAGGTTCATCCTTACAATGGGCAGAGGAAAGTTCCTAGCCATCGCATTGCTCGGCACCACCGTGGGGGTTCTCGTCTACACCGCACCCGGCGGTTTTCCCGTAACAATTATTGGCGCTGGGTTGACATCATTTTTTGGTACAGCCGTGGTTATCAGTGCCAGTGCGTTCCTCTTTGATTATCAAAAAGAAGCGGGTCCAGCGGCCCTCACGGAAGCCAATGCTTTAGCGGCCGTTGCCGGAGTTCTCGCCCCATTGGCCATTGGACTCGGCTCCGTACTCGTCGTCGGCTGGCGCGCCGGCGTATGGATCCTTTTTGGCGGCGTGATTCTCAGTCTGCTACTTATGCGTCGCAACCCTTTGGTTTTTCGTGTTCCACCAGATGAAGCCATGCGCGAAAAGGAACACACCCCATTCCCTCGGCTCTTTTGGTATGCGCTTTTCACCCTTTTCCTGCTACTCACCACTGAATTCACGCTCACCATTTGGAGCGCCGATCTCCTGCGCGAACGCGGTGGCTTCGAGGCGGGCGCGGCAGCCGCATCGGTTGCTGCAGTAACGGGCGGCATATTGGTTGGGCGACTTATTGGGTCAAGATTTGCCGAGTACTTCCCCGTTGATCGCATTCTCATTCTTGCGATTTCCACTGCAATGCTCGGATGGGTAATAGTTTTCATTCCTACGCAAGGCTTATTCATTCTCATTGGGTTGTTCATCAGCGGCATTGGTGTTTCGCTTTTTTGGCCACTTGGCGTGAGCCGCGTGGTCCTTGCATCGGGTGGTCAAAGTGATCGCGCAACAGCATTTTCAACAATTGCCGGAGGTACTGCTGGTGGGGTTGGTCCTTTCGCACTCGGCGCATTAGCCGACGCAGTCGGTGTTCACTCCGCCTTTATTTTCTTACCCATCGCACTATCCCTGGGCTTCCTGCTGATGATCACTAACCCTGTCACCAAAGCGATTGCTCCGATCACTCCGACCACCAGCGGCAAGTAATTCACCGAATTTTCAGTTAACTCACCAACGACCGGAGTCACGGTGTTAGTTGATGACGAAGGAGTTGGACTGGATGACTCCTGATCAACTGCTATGGAAATAGCAATAAGCCTGTCGTCACCCTCGCCAGCGATGACCAGCGACTGTCCGTCGGGCATCCAAGCAATGGCCTCACCCTGTATTTGGGCGGGAAGGGCCTGCTTCTCGCTGAATTCACCGGGCGGCATCCCGTTGTAAAAATGTGCATCGAAATAGTCACGGAGCACAAATCCTGAGCCATTTGGATTCATTGCGCCATCGGTCACAAGCCCACCAACCGAACTCACTTTTGTTGCAATGTTGATTTGGGTGCGAGAAAGTTTGGCGGGTAATTCATAAATGGAACCACTTGCCAGTTGTTTAGTCACAATCCAAAGTTGCGGCGAATCTGGATCCGCCAAAATCGTTTCAGCGTTATGTGGTCGATCCTCATAGGTGAAACGAAACTCCTGCGCGCGAGCCGATTTCTTGCCCAGATTCTTGGGTTCTCGCACGCGGTAGATCGCCACGCTGTCCCATGAATCGAGGTTGTCGCCGATATCGCCCACCCAGAGAACAGGTCTCCCTTGCGCATCGACGCCTGCGGCCAACCCTTCCAAATCGCGCGCTGAAACATCGCGCAAGGTGAGCTCGCCAACGACATTGCAATCTTGCAATGACAGCGCATAAAGCCTGGCAGCATCGCCTGAATCATTGTGCACCCACATCACATTTTCATGCAGACTAGAAGGGGCCATGCCTGAAATTTCAGTCAGGCGAGGATCAGCAATCGTGCAGAGAACTTCACTGCGAACCTCCGCGCGAGCACCCAGAGCACCCACACTTTGACTGAGCAGAAGAACCAACACCGCGCATAAAGCGGCCCGGCGGATCGTGTGACCTAGATTGACCAAATCGCTGCGACAAAAACGCTGGAAACGAGGGACACCAGAACCACAATCGTCACAATCCGGCGAAAACGAGGTGTCATGCGTACAGCCTAATCCCTCACTCAGTAACCTGAACGTATGCACAAGCCTTCCAATGACGCCACGGCGATTTTGCCTGTTCGCATTGGAACGGCAATAGCCCTCATCTGCACCGTAATCATCGGATTTACCGCCGTCTTGAACTCAACCCCGCTTGGCCTTGACCAAGCTCGCGATTCAGGCCAAGTGTGGTGGTTTGGCGTCGGACTCTTTGCAAGTCTGAGCGGGATACTCGGACTGGTTTTTCTGCACTGGCGCGCTCGCAAGCTGACTGACTAGGCAATACGTCCAACCTTTATTGCGCTCGCCCGACATTGCAAGAATGCAATATTCCACAAAAGCTTCGATACCGAACCTAAAACTTCGTCGCGGGGTGACAGATGAATACTTATTCGAGCGTCGTGGTCCCGGCACGCTCCACTGGCGTGAAACCTGGATCAGCTGTTTGCGAATGAGCACCGCAGCCAAAGTTCAAAGCAACGATTCGACCATCGGCTGGTGAGAGGGCATTGGCACACACTGCGAACGCTTGACCGAGTGGGCCGGCGAGGGCAACATGAAAACCACAGGTGCTGCATGGTCCGGGCGCCAGTCGTGCCATCTCGGAGCGAGGGCCAAACTCACTGCTCACCCATCGATCGGCTGATTGCTCGCGGCCAACGACTGACAGGACGCGCGCACGGCCCAACCCGAGTTCCCAGCCGCTCATGACACCGCGATATTCCTCAACATATTCAAAGTCTTCGTCAATTTCACTCGAAAGAAATTCGGCGAAACCTGCGGTGAGGCGGTCGTCATCGGCGGCGGCAGGTAGAACATCGCCGGGAGAAAGATCACCTGGCTGAATACGTTCACTCCATGGAACCCACGCCGGTGCCGTTAAAGCTTCAGGGCCAGGAAGCAGGACAACATCGGTGACGGTCACAACCGGCTTCTTGCCCGAAACCGTGCTCGCCATGGTGACGGCCCACTGCCAGCCCACGTAGGCAGGATTGGTGCAGGTGAATAGGTGGGTGGCCAACCGGTCGGCTTCCATGATCACGGCTAGGTGCTCACCAATGAATTCCGCATTGCCCGCTTCAGCGATGGCTGCCTGCTTGGCTTGGTCAATGGCATCGCCCAAAGCAGGGTCAATTGCAACTGATTCATCCAATGCCGATTGGGCCATCGGGGCCAAGTTATTCACGCTCACCCCCTGATTGTGTCCCACGCAGGCAAGAACCCTGCATGGCGGGTAATGTCATGGGCATGATCGCTCCCTCCTCCCGCACTCGGACCCACGACCGCAGCCATCAGCGGACCCGATTCGCTGCCATTGCCGCCGTCGCCTTGAGCGCGACATTTCTGCTCAGCGGCTGCACCAAACCGGGACCAGGAGCGAGTGTTTTCGCGGGAACCGTGACCAAATTCCGCGAGGCCACCTGCTGGGCGTTTAATTCCGATGCCCTCGAAAACGGTGCCTGCGCGCAAGATTTGATCGCGCAAGCTGCAAGTGGGGACGCCGTCTCCGTTATACCCGTGATCCCCGGTGAGACGATCGGTATCAGCGTTGACCCCGTTGTGGCTGAAACAGGATGGTTCCCCGTTATTGGCAATCAACGCCTGACCACGAACCCCATCTCCTCCACGTATTACCGGTTCACTTTCCCCGAATTACAAGAAATACCCGCTGAAGGTGTTCTGCTGCAAATCGTTGCCGGCAATGGTTCACAAACGCGTGGTATCTGGGTGTTCAAACTCGATCCAGCATAAATTCCGCACACAGGAGGCTCCACCGTCATGTTTGCAGCATTCGCTCACGCCATTAGTCCTGAAGATCCCCTATCTGCATTGACAGTTGGTGACATCGATCAACCAGAAACGCCAGCTGACTGGGTGACCGTTAATGTGAAAGCTGCAAGTTTGAATCACCATGACCTGTGGTCGCTCAAGGGTCAGGCCCTCAAAGCAGATCGCGTTCCCATGATTCTTGGCAGTGACGCAGCAGGCGTCACCGACGATGGTCGTGAAGTCGTTGTCCACGCGGTCATTGGTTCAGCTCAACAGGTCGGTGAGAAAATTTTCGATGAAACACTAGACACCCGCCGTTCATTGCTGAGCGAGGTTTACCCCGGCACTCTGGCCGAGCGTGTGCGCGTACCTGCAGGAAACTTGCTGGACAAACCAGCGTCCCTCACATTTGAACAGGCAGCCTGCCTCCCAACCGCCTACCTGACCGCGTATCGCATGCTTGCCCACCGTTCCAATACGACCGCGGGTGACACGGTTCTGATTCAAGGTGCAGGTGGCGGGGTTGCAACTGCCGCAATTTTGCTGGCCAAAGCACTGGGATTAAACGTCTGGGTGACCTCACGCGATCAAGCAAAGCGCGATGCTGCGCTTGCACTCGGTGCCGATCTCGCTTTCGAGTCGAATGCGAAACTTCCGGGCAAGGTGGATGCCGTCATTGAAACTGTTGGCGAGGCAACCTGGGCTCATTCACTGAGATCCCTGCGCCCCGGCGGAACAATCGTGGTCTCCGGTGCGACCAGTGGAGCGATGCCACCCGCTGACCTCAACCGAGTGTTCTTCCTTCAGTTGAGCATTAACGGCTCCACCATGGGTTCCATCAGCGACTTCAAAGAATTGTTATCACTCATGGAATCAACAAAGACAATGCCGTTGATCGACAGCACCTATTCGCTGGCCAATGCACGTGATGCATTCATTGCAATGCAGTCAGGAAATGTCAACGGCAAACTCGTGTTGACTGTTTGATCAGTTAAATATCAAGATCGTCTGCGACAGCACGCAAGACCGTGGCAGTTTTTTGAGCCATGGAATCTGATGGGTATTTGCCCTTGCGGAGTTGATTGCCCACACCATCAAGCAGTTTGATCAGGTCCTCGACGATAACGGCCATGTCGTCTGCTTTTTTGCGGTTGCCCTTCACCACTGAGGCCGGTGCGCTCAGGATGGAAACAGACAATGCTTGCTTGCCGCGACGGCCATCGACAATGCCAAATTCAATCTTGGTGCCCGGTTTGAGAGCGGTTACGCCGGCGGGAAGCGTGGAGACATGCACGAAAACATCTTCGCCTTCGTCGCTGGTGACAAAGCCGAAGCCCTTGTCGGCGTCATAGAACTTGACGGTACCTGTTGGCACGATCGCCTCACTTTCTCCACCCGTTGTTGGGCGCCCTGCACAATTGCACCTGCTTTCAGGCGCCCTCTAGGTTAGCGCAAGCACCAGATCCGAGCAGGATATGGGCGGTTTCTGAGAAGGCAATAGGATAGGCGGATGCCCGAAACCTCCACAACGCAGCTTTTGGAGCAGTCCATGGCACGCAGGTCTCGGGGCGAGGTTTTGGTGAGAATAGGTGCTTACTTGACCATCGCCGGCATGATTTTCACGGCAATCGCAATTCTCCCCCTCATCAGTGACATAGACCTCCCCAGCACCTGGTGGTTTCTCTCCATGATTACCGGGCTTGGCTTGGGACTCATTCTGATCGGATTGATCATCACCGCACGCTCACGACGTAGGAGCACACATTCATGACTTCCCCCACAGCATCACGGCCACGAAGTTTGGCCGATGATCTTCGTTCACGCAGCGAAGCTGAGCTCACCGAGCTCTTCTTGGGCCGGCCTGACCTTGTGCACCCCACTCCTGCGGACATCACGGGCTTGGCACGCCGTGCCACCGCGACACCATCAGTGAGCCGGGCACTTGATCAACTCTCGGCACCACAACTCAATGTTCTGTTCACGCTGCGCTCCGCGGCAATGAGCTTGGATTCCATTAGCACCGAGATCGACCCGGCAATCTCTGATCAAGCAAGTGACTTGGTTGACAGCCTGCGCACCCTGGGGTTGGTGTGGGGGCACGCTGACTCACTCAGCGCGGTCACCACTGTTCGCGACAGTCTCACGGAGTCGTACAACAATGCGGTGGCACTGCCTGATATTGATTCGGCAGCCAAAAAAGGTTCGGCCAATGCACAAGACCTCCAATTGCAAGCTGGCCTGATCGCACACAATTTTTTGTCTCTCGTCCATGACGCCCTTTACGTATTTCGTGTTACCCCACTGATCGCATTGCGCACTGGTGGAGTTTCAACGCGCGAGGTAGACCGGCTGGCCGAATTCCTTGCAATTCCCACAGCGGATGCATGCTTTCTCCTTGAAGTCGCACATGCCGCAGGCCTCATCGCGCTCACAAAGTCATTGCAATGGGAAGTCACTACCAAATACGACACCTGGCGATCCAAGTCGCGCGAACAACAATGGGTGGTGTTGGCACAGGCATGGCTCGACCTTCCACTTTTGGGCAGCGAGTCGACCAAGCCACTGGCCAACGCACAGACTTCACCTGCAATCGGGGTGATGCGCTGGCAAACTCTGCGCACACTCGAGTGGTGGAATGCGAACTCTGACGCTTCCCCCGTCAAAAACTGGAAAATCTTTAACAAGTCACTCGAGCATTTCTACCCCCGCCGCCGCGGCGCCATGCGAGACAAAGTCGCCAAAGCAACATTCCATGAGGCAGAAATCATTGGGCTGGCACATGGTGGGGTGCTCTCCCTCGCGGGCATTGAAGTTATTCATGACCACGCTTCGGGCGCGGCCAAGCAGCTGGCACTGCCCAAGGAAGTTGATCACTTTTTGATCCAAGGAGACCTGACCGTGATTGCACCAGGTCCGTTGCCGTTGGACATCGGCGAGCAACTCCATGCGATTTCTGAGATCGAGAGTCGAGGCGCCGCAAGCGTCTACCGATTTTCAGCCGACTCAATTCGCCGTGGCTATCAATCCGGCTGGACACAAGTAATGTTCACTGAATTTTTTGACACCTGGGCGAAAGGTTCTGCGCCTCAGCCATTGTTGTACCTGATCTCTGACAATGCATCAACAGAAGTCATTGAAATTGATGAGTCCAATCGTGCCAAGATCCCACCGAGACTT
>JBDQMZ010000045.1:0-10615 GCA_040261955.1 Candidatus Nanopelagicales bacterium | reverse complement strand
GGTCAGGTGTGGGAAAGTACTTTGGCAGAAGTCATCGCGGACAACATAGGTACCGAGTTGCAACGCACTGGCGGGGAACTGAATCCTTATTTGTCAGCCTGCGCCCTGATTTCACTGGCCGTCGTGGTGGGGGTTGTAGCAACGGGGAAGTGGGCACGGCGTCTCGTCGCTGGAATCGGTGTCATCGCCACGGTGGTGGCTGCGTGGAGCCTTCCTCAGATGCCAGAAGGGAACATACTGAATTGGCAGATCGCCAGTGGCCTGTTGATCGTCGTCCTCCTACTGACCAACGGTGCTGCGCTCTTGAAAAGTCCGGCCTGGCCTTCTATGGGTGCCCGGTATCAGCGAACCAAGCTCAAGGAGCCTGCTGTTGATGTATGGGGCTCTTTGGACCGTGGCGTCGATCCAACAATTGATGACCAGGGGTTCAAGCCCGGGGATTGATAAGTTCGGGGATTGATAAGTTCGCGGATTGATCAGCACCGGTGCTGCCAAAACGCATCACGTCGCCCCTTGCAGGTATCGCCCATGATTAGATAGACCCATGACAAGCAGCAACCACATTTCCGGCGACCTCCCACACGATGACCATGGCTCGACACCCGCAGCATGGAGTGCTGTAGTCATCATCACGCTGGCATTCGCGCTAGGAACGTTAGCCATTATTTGGGGGAACTGGACACTTTTCTGGGTATCGGTTGGCCTGGTGGTTGTCGGCGGGATTGTTGGCAAGGTTATGAGCATGATGGGTTTCGGCGGGAAGAGCGCTGATAGTTCAGCCCACTAGTCCCATGCACACTCCCGGCTCCATGCGAGTACTTGTCGCGGAGGACGAATCAGCAATCGCCGATCTGATTTCGCTCTATCTGGGCCGCGAGGGTTTCTCAGTACAGATCGCAACCGACGGCCAAACAGCCCTCACGGCGGCCACCAATGAGAATTTTGATCTCATCGTTCTCGACGTTGGGCTTCCCGTCATGGATGGGACCGAAGTGTGTCGTCGCCTTCGAGCCGATGAAAACTGGACGCCAATCGTTTTCTGCACGGCCCGAGACGACGAAATTGATCGCATCCTGGGGCTTGAACTGGGTGCAGATGATTACGTCACAAAACCATTCAGTCCCCGGGAACTTACGGCGCGCGTCAAGTCCATCATCAGACGAACGAAACGCCAAGGCGAACAATCAAATATTTTGCAAATTGGTCAGGTACGTATCGACACAGAAACTCGGCGCTGTTGGGTTCATGATGGTGCAATCTCGCTCACAGCAATTGAGTTTGATGTTTTGGCATACCTTTTTGCCAGCCCAAGTCGAGTGATTACCAGAGAAGAGTTACTGGAAAATGTCTGGGGATATTCAGAATCTTTAGGCACTCGCACGGTGGACGTCCACGTTGCGCAATTGCGAGCCAAACTCGGCTCGCATGCGCCAATTCGTACTGTTCGAGGAGTCGGGTACGCCGCTGAGGTTGCTGATCCTCAGGAAATCGACCCATGAGTCCTATGTTGGGTGGGCGATTCCGAAGACTGAGCATCGTCACTCCAACAGTTTTGCTCACAAGTCTTGTAGCGGCAATCGCAGTTGTCATCGCAGGTTTCGTGTCTTACCCATTGATTGTGGCCAGTTCAGAGCAAGTGGGGCAGCGCAATCTGGCGCAGTTAGCCAACGTGACAGCGAATGCTGTTGAGCGCAATGCGGGTGCAGGCAGTCTGGATTCTAACCTGATCTCCACACTCCAGAGGGAATCCATTTCGGCGTATTTGTTCGGTCCCGTTGATGCGGCCGACATCAGCGCTGATGATCTTCCATCAGGATTTGGTGTGGGAATGGCGCGCAAATTGTTGAATGGTCAGGAAGTTTCCACGCGCGTTTCCACCCCCGCAGGACAATTGTTATTTGAGGGGCGCCCATTAAGTTTCGGTGGCGCAGTGCTGCTTGTTCAGCCGGTGTCAGTTGCGGGTGCAAGCGCGGCGTCAGTCATTTACAGACTCATCATTGCTTTGCTTATTGGACTCGTCATCGCGATTCCTTTGGGTTACCTAGCAGCGCGACGCCTTGCACGTCCACTACGCAGGGCCAGCGAGACGGCAGTGGAGTTATCGCTCGGGTCGCGCGGTATCCATATTGAACCCGAAGGTCCGCGTGAAGTTTCAGATATCGCTATTGCACTTAATTCCCTGGACCTGGCTCTGGAATCCTCAGAAAGTAGGCAACGTGAATTTTTACTCTCGGTTTCCCACGAACTGCGAACACCTTTAACCGCGGTTAAAGGTTATGGGGAGGCGTTGGCTGACGGGTTGATGTCTGCTGCTGAAACAAAAAATGCGGGCGAGATCATTTCACGTGAAGCCGCTCGATTGGACCGCTTGATCAATGATCTACTGGACTTGGCGCGACTTGGAGCTGTCAATTTCACCATTGACCCATCACAGGTTGATCTCGAGGAATTTGTTTCGAATACCTGCGAGGTGTGGTCATACAGGTGCTCAGAGTCAAATGTTCATTTCATCTCACACCCTGCTCCTCACAGAAACATAATTGTTGATTCCTTGCGAGTGCGACAAATCATCGACAACCTCACAGAGAATGCCCTGCGCGTGACTCCAGCAGATGGGCGAATCGAATTAGTGGTGCAATTGGTTGGCGCAAACCTGCAGATTGCTGTTTCTGACTCAGGGCCAGGCCTCAGCGGTGAAGACATGGCTATTGCTTTTGAACCAGGAGCTCTTTACGAGCGATACAGGGGTGTTCGTCCTGTCGGCACGGGTCTGGGATTGGCCTTGGTTGGCAAGCTTGCCTGCGGTTTGGGGGGGAGTGCGAGCGTGCAGTCATCGGAGCTAGGTGGTGCAAAGTTTGAGGTTTTGATCCCTGTCGAATTGAATCCCGAACAGTAGATTTCACAATCGTGAAGATCATGAGTCAGCCAAAGCCTCCTACTCGGAACGGCAAACTTCTGGGAATAGCAGGTCTGGTTGCTAGCGGCGTGTTGCTTTTTTCCATTGATCCGACTCTGGGCGTTTACCCACCGTGCCCCAGTCAACTTCTGTTCGGGCTCGACTGTCCAATGTGCGGCGGCCTCCGCGGAACCTATTCGCTGCTACATGGTGATTTTGGCGGCTTGGTTGATCACAATGCACTGCTCGCGGTTCTCTATCCATTGGGTGTCATGTGGGCTCTCCTCGACATGGTCAAACGCCTGTCATTTATGCGAAATTTCGAGATTCCGGCCAAACACCGGTCAGCCTTTTTAATCGCGCTGGCGGTCATCTTGGTGGTGACCATGGTGATCTTCACCATAATCAGGAACGTCACCCCGTATTGGGGTTCGGGACTCGGGTGAAATCCTGGGGCAGATACTCTTGAATCGTGACGGTGCTCGATGACATCATTGACGGAGTTCGTGAAGACGTTGACTCCCGCATGGCCCAAGTGCCACTTCAGGATCTGAAGGAAAAATCCCTACGTGTCAGAGAAGCGCAAGATGTAGTTTCTGTTTTTCGTGGCGAAGATGTCTGTGTCATCGCTGAAGTGAAGCGGTCGAGTCCTAGCAAGGGCCCGTTGGCTGAAATACCTGATCCCGCTTTCTTGGCCAGTGAATACGAAGCAGGCGGTGCACATTGTGTGAGTGTCTTGACCGAGGAGCGTCGCTTTGGCGGAAGCCTCTCGGATCTCGTTGCCGTTCGTGCCGCCATTGAAATACCGGTGCTGAGAAAAGACTTCATCATCAGCAGCTATCAACTGTGGGAGGCCAAAGCCCACGGCGCTGACATGGTCCTGCTGATTGTCGCGGCTCTGGAGCAGCCTGCACTTGTCTCACTTATTGAGAGAACCCACAGTCTGGGGCTGACCCCACTCGTTGAGGTTCATGACGAAACCGAAATCGACCGAGCGGTCGACGCAGGGGCCGTCGTTATTGGCGTGAACTCTCGGAACCTCAAAACCCTCGAAGTGGACAGGAACACTTTCGCTCGGGTGGCTGATCGAATCCCTGCATCCTGCGTCCGAATTGCTGAATCAGGTGTTCGGGACCATCATGACCTTATGATTTACGCAGAAGCTGGCGCCGACGCCGTTTTGGTGGGCGAAGCACTTGTTACCGGGGGCAACCCTCGTGCAGCGGTCAATGAACTCGTGACAGCTGGTGCACATCCTGCATGTAGATCACGAGGTCGTTAATGACTACGACCGAGTCAACAGACAGTGTGCGAAATGGTTCATTGTCAGGTCACTTTGGACCCTACGGTGGCAGATTTGTCCCTGAGGCTCTCACCGCGGCGCTTGATGAGCTTGATGCAGCGTTTCGAGCCGCAATACTCGATCCAGCATTTACTGCGGAGTTAGCGCGGCTGGAACGGGACTACACCGGACGTCCATCTCCTCTGACGCGAGCGAATAGGTTCGAGGAATATTGCAATGGTGCGCGTGTTTATTTGAAACGCGAGGACCTGAACCACACCGGCTCACACAAAATCAACAACGTATTGGGCCAGGCGCTTCTCACGCAACGGATGGGTAAAACGCGGGTGATAGCTGAGACGGGCGCGGGTCAACATGGAGTCGCGACCGCGACTGCTGCAGCCCTACTCGGTCTGGACTGCACCGTGTACATGGGTGAGGAGGACACCAGGCGTCAAGCGCTCAACGTGGCCCGCATGAAATTACTTGGTGCCGAAGTCGTGCCCGTGACTGCGGGAAGCAGGACACTCAAGGACGCTATCAACGAGGCCATGCGTGACTGGGTGTCCACTGTTGATCAAACTCATTACGTGCTGGGAACAGTAACTGGGCCTGCGCCTTTTCCTGAACTAGTCCGCTTTTTCCATTCGGTTATTGGGCGTGAAGCCCGGGAACAGATCCTTGCGGTCGAAGGGCGCTTGCCTGACGCGATCGCTGCGTGTGTCGGTGGCGGATCGAATGCAATGGGACTTTTTAGCGGATTCATCGATGACCCCGAAGTTCAATTGCGAGGCTATGAAGCAGGGGGAGATGGCGTGGAGACCGGTCGTCACGCCGCACGTTTTGCCGCGGGAACACCCGGCGTATTGCATGGCGCTCGTACCTACGTCATGCAGGATGAATGGGGCCAAACGGTCGCCTCGCACTCAATTAGCGCAGGGCTCGATTATCCCGGTGTTGGTCCTGAGCATGCCTGGCTGCACGACATTGGTAGAGCGGTCTACGAACCCGTCAATGACGCTGAGGCAATGACAGCATTTTCACTTTTATCGCGGACTGAAGGCATCATTCCTGCCATAGAGACTGCCCACGGGCTTGCAGGTGTTATGCGATTAGGTGCCGAACTTGGTCCCGATTCGGTGATCATGGTCAATCTTTCAGGACGTGGCGACAAAGACGTTGCCACCGCGGCCCGTTGGTTTGGCATTGATCTGGGCGATGTAGTCAGCGCCGAACTCGCTGAAGGGCGTTAGAGGCCATCTACCCATGAGCGTGCAACGGCGAACGATCGCGGACTCATTCAGCCAAGCCAAATCCGAGAGTCGCGCACTCCTTATTGGCTACCTTCCTGCAGGCTATCCAACGGTTGCCGGGTCCATTGAGTTGATTCATGCCATGCTCGATAACGGCGTTGACCTCATTGAAGTCGGACTCCCGTACTCAGACCCACTCATGGACGGGCCCGTAATCCAGGAGGCTGTCAGAGCTGCGCTAGCTGGTGGGGCAACAACGGAAACTGTGCTCGATGTTGTGCAAGCGGTCAGCGATCACGGTGGGCTTCCCGTCGTCATGAGTTACTGGAACCCTATTGAGCGTTACGGTGTCGAGAGATTTGCTCAAGCACTTTCCGACCGCGGTGGTGCAGGCGTAATTACGCCTGATCTGACCATCGAGGAAGCGCAACCTTGGCTTGAGGCTGCGCATAGAAATTCCATTGACCCGATATTCCTGGTCGCTCCTTCATCATCGGAAATCCGTATTTCACAGGTGAGTGACCAAACGCGCGGATTTATTTATGCCGCTTCAACCATGGGCGTGACAGGTGCTCGCGACAATGTCAGTTCCATGGCCCCAGAGCTAGTGGCTCGAGTGCGAACGAGGACAGATTTGCCCATAGCCGTTGGCTTGGGTGTATCCACGGGCGCACAGGCGGCTGATATTGCTGCATATGCTGATGGAGTGATTGTGGGATCTGCCTTTATCAAAGCGGCGAACCAAGGTGGCGCGGCGGCAGTGGCTGAATTAGCCGCACAATTGGCCCAAGGGGTCAGGTCGGCAGTTCGATAGCCCCACGCTTATCCTTACCGCAAGAGTTTTGGACGCACATCTGTGACCTGCACCAAATACATTGCCCGACAAATATTTATCGGACTGGAGTGAAATTATGAGCGAGAGTGCAAAGAACCGTCGGCAAAAAGCTGCTGAGGCGCGCGGTGCCGCTGCATCGGCCGAAAAGCGACGTGAACGCCTCGTCCGCATAGTCGGTGGAGCAACTGTCGTTGCGGTCATGGTTGCCATTGTCGGAGTAGCTCTCTACGCATCCAATCAAGAATCGGGCAGCAATAGTGCTGGCGGCGCAATCGTGGATCCAGACCCCAATGCAGCTCTACCCTTAGGCGTCTTTGGTCCAGACGAAGCCGTACCTTTTGGTGTGCCTTATGGCAACGCGTCAGCTGATGCGCCCGTGCTCGAACTCTGGGAAGACTTCCAATGTCCATCCTGTGGCGCACTAGAAATTGCGAACGGTGCGGGAATCGAACAGTTGGCTGACGAGGGTGCCGTGCAGCTGGTTTATCGCCCAACAGCATTCCTCGATAGCAATCTCGGCAACGATTCTTCCCACCGCGCTATCGCTGCTTGGGGCTGCGCTATCGATCAAGGCAAGGTCATCGAGTTTCACAATCAGGTCTATGCAAACCAGCCGACCGAGGAGGGCACCGGTTACAGCGATGAGCAACTTCTGGCTTTCGGTACTCAGTCCGGAATCACGGGTGATTCATTGCAAACGTTCAATCAGTGTCTCACCGATGGCACGTACCTAGCATGGGCAGCTAATAGCACCGAGCAGTTCTACAACAATCAAATTCCAGGAACTCCTTCAGGATTCTTGAATGGTGAGATTGTTGGCTCAGAAATTCTGGCTGACCCTCAAGGTCTTGTGGACTTTGTTGCATCGAAAAAATAGATCGTGACTTCAAGTAACGCAGCCACTTGGGTGGGAGCGTCAATTCCAAGCCCCGATAACTGGGTCTGGAGTCTTGGGCCGTTGCCCATCAGGGCATATGCACTGGCCATCGTGCTCGGAATCGTGGTGGCCATCTGGCTGGGCAATAAGCGATATGTGGCACGTGGCGGCAAGCCTGGAGTGATTCTTGACATCGCCATTTGGGCCGTGCCTTTTGGAATTATCGGCGGTCGCCTGTATCACGTGGTAACAGATTGGCAGATCTACTTTGGCAGCGAGGGCAAAGGACTCATCGCGGCGCTGCGAATCTGGGACGGTGGGCTCGGAATTTGGGGAGCTGTCGCACTCGGTGCCCTCGGTGCCTGGATTGGCGCACGGCGCACGGGAGTGATGCTCCCACCGGTCGCTGACGCCATTGCACCAGGCATTGCGCTGGCCCAAGCAATTGGTCGTTGGGGTAATTATTTCAATCAAGAACTATTTGGATCGCCCACGGACCTTCCTTGGGGTTTGGAAATTGCGATCGAGAATCGGCCCCCGGGCTACGAACAGTTTGTGACTTTTCACCCAACCTTTCTCTACGAATCCCTCTGGCTGGTGGGTGTCGCCCTGGTTGTGATCTGGGCGGACCGACGGTTCCGCATGGGCCACGGGCGAGCGTTTGCACTCTACGTATTGCTGTACACGGTTGGTCGAGGCTGGATAGAAATGCTGCGGATTGATTCAGCAAATCAAATCCTTGGAGTTCGACTCAATGTGTGGACCTCGGTCATTGTCGGATTGGGGGCCCTTGCTTACATCGTCATTTCAGCGCGTTTGCGCCCAGGACAAGAGGACAACCAAGAATTAAGCAGAAACCCCGAGGTGGCGGACCCGGTGGCCAGCGATCCCACGGAGAGCTCGAGCGCGACCAAGGACTAGCCCCTGACTCGCAAACCGTTAATCTTCAGGTAGTCTTCTCCCGGGCCAACGTCGTCCCAAGATTTACTGCTCCCTCATTTTTGGGCGCAGTCGACGACGTCTAGGAGCCTTACATGTTGGATCGCGCTGACCGTGCTGCAGCCTTTGAGCAGTTTTCCACGGCACCTAAAAGCCAGGGTTTATACGACTCGTCAATGGAACATGATGCGTGCGGGGTTGCATTCGTGGCAACTCTGAACGGCACTCCAAGCCACGACATAGTGGCAAAGGGACTATTGGCACTGACAAACCTCGAACATCGCGGGGCCTCGGGGTCAGAGCCAGATAGTGGCGATGGTGCGGGGATTTTGATTCAGGTTCCTGACACATTCTTAAGAGCCAATGTTGACTTCGAA
The DNA here is from genome assembly GCA_040261955.1 of Candidatus Nanopelagicales bacterium. Classification (GTDB taxonomy): domain Bacteria; phylum Actinomycetota; class Actinomycetes; order S36-B12; family S36-B12; genus UBA4592. The sequence goes on along the minus strand of JBDQMZ010000045.1, from coordinate 2,156 downwards.
CTTCCTGCCGCAGGTTCCTACGCCGTGGGAAGTGTTTTTCTCGACCCCGAGCATGCTCTCGACAGTATTCGTGAGATCGATGTGCTGGCTGAGCAAGAAGATCTCACCGTTATCGGCTGGAGAGAAGTTCCCACAGACCCGAGTCTGATCGGGGAAACAGCAAAGTCTTGTATGCCCGCCTTTTGGCAGATTTTCATCACGGACAACCAATCGAGTGGCATTGATCTCGATCGGGCCGTTTATGGATTCCGCAAGATAGCAGAAAATGAACTTGGAATATTCTTCGCTTCCCTGTCCAGCCGAACCTTGTTGTACAAGGGAATGTTGACCACGGGTCAACTTGCTCCTTTTTTCCCCGACTTGACTGATGAGAAGATGGCTAGTGCCTTGGCACTTGTTCACTCTCGTTTTTCCACCAACACTTTTCCGTCCTGGCCCTTGGCCCATCCCTACCGCCTGATTGCTCACAACGGAGAAATCAATACTGTGCGGGGTAATCGAAATTGGATGACTGCACGGGAATCAATGCTGACCTCCGACATTATTCCCGGCGACATGACTCGCCTGTTCCCAATCTGCTCGCCCCAAGGTAGCGACTCTGCATCCTTCGATGAGACGCTTGAGCTCATTCATCTGGGCGGCCGCTCATTGCCGCATGCAGTCTTGATGATGATCCCGGAAGCGTGGGAGAACCACGCGGACATGTCGGCAGAACGCAGAGCCTTTTATGAATTTCATGCGACATTCATGGAGCCATGGGATGGTCCCGCCAATGTCTGCTTTACCGATGGCACAGTCATTGGATCAGTCCTTGATCGAAATGGACTGCGCCCCGGACGATTCTGGGTCACAAATGACGGGCTTGTCGTCCTTGCATCTGAAGCAGGAGTTCTCGACTTTGATCCCAAAACAATCGTTCGCAAGGGGCGAGTGCAGCCAGGCAAGATGTTCTTGGTCGACACGGCAGCGGGCAGGATCATCGAGGATTCTGAAATCAAGGATCAACTCGCGGCAGAACACCCATACCAAGAGTGGCTCGAAGCGGGTCTCATTCATCTCGACACATTGCCCGAGCGGGAACACATCGTTCACACCTACGAATCAGTCACCAGACGCCAGCAGACTTTTGGCTACACCCAAGAAGATCTGCGCCTAATTCTGGAGCCCATGGCCATTTCTGGCATGGAGCCCATCGGTTCAATGGGGACGGATACTCCAATTGCGGCATTGTCAGAACGCCCCCGAATGCTTTTTGACTACTTCAGTCAGCTTTTTGCCCAAGTAACAAACCCACCGCTTGATGCAATCCGTGAAGAAATTGTCACATCACTGGGCAGCATTATTGGTCCCGAGGGCAACATGCTGGATGCCGCTCCTGGCCACGCGCGTCAAGTGGTGCTTCCATTCCCAGTAATCGACAACGATGAACTTGCCAAAATTCTGAACATAAATGCGGACGGAAATTTACCCGAATTCGGGGCAGCCAGAATCAAGGGTCTCTACAACGTTGGTGGAGGTGGCTACGCGCTAGAAAAGCGGCTCTCTGAAATCTTCAACGAAGTCGATGCACTGATCAGGCAAGGCAAGCGATTCATTGTTCTCTCAGACCGCGACAGCACAGCGACAATGGCTCCTATTCCGTCGTTATTGCTGTGTGCGGCTGTTCATCATCACTTGGTGCGAACCAAGAATCGCACAATGATCAGCTTGTTGATCGAGGCTGGTGACGTGCGAGAGGTGCACCATGTCGCATTGTTAATCGGCTATGGCGCTGCAGCCATTAACCCGTATCTGGCTCTGGAGAGTGTTGAAGATCTTGTGCGCCGAAATGTGATTGTGGGAATAACACCTGAAAAGGCGATGCGCAACCTTATTAAGTCGTTAGGCAAAGGGCTGCTCAAAGTTATGTCAAAAATGGGAGTGTCCACGGTGGCCTCGTATCGCGGTGCGCAAATCTTTGAGGCTGTGGGCCTCTCACAAGAGTTTGTGGATTCATATTTCACTGGGACGACCACCAAGTTGGGTGGTATCGGGCTGGAAGTCATCGCAGCTGAGAATGCGGAGCGCCACGCAGATGCATATCCGGCAACTGGCATTTCACCGGCGCATCGCACATTGCGAGATGGCGGCGAGTATCAATGGCGACGCGATGGCTC
>JBDQMZ010000044.1:0-5225 GCA_040261955.1 Candidatus Nanopelagicales bacterium | reverse complement strand
GCTGCCTTCTTTGCAGTGCGCTTGACGGCCTTCTTAGCGGCTGCCTTGCGTGGTGCTGCCTTCTTTGCAGTGCGCTTTACGGCCTTCTTTGCAGTCCGCTTGACGGCCTTCTTTGCAGTCCGCTTAGCTGCTGCCTTCTTCACAGTGCGCTTTGCTGTCTTCTTGGCTGCTGCCTTCTTCACAGTGCGCTTTGCTGTCTTCTTGGCTGCCTTCTTTGCTGGAGCCTTCTTTGCTGTCCGCTTAGCTGCTGCCTTCTTCACAGTGCGCTTTACGGCTTTCTTTGCTGCCTTGCGAGGTGCTGCCTTCTTGGCAGAAGCCTTGCGTGCAGTTTTCTTTGCGACCGCCACGATACCTCCCGTGTCGTTTGTATTCTGCACTTTGCAGAATGCATTTGGTAGAACTGTGACAGAGCCTAGGGAAAAATCCAAAGATATTCGCGTCATTCGACAAAGTCGTGTCGCGGACATGATATGCGCGATCGATAGTCACTCTGCACCAAAGTGCGCGATCTGGCACTATTAGCGCCATGACAGAGACAGTGAACAACGCGCATGATTCAGAAGCAATCGACATTGACAGTGTGGTCGTCGGTGTACTCGGCGGCACGGGTGAACAAGGTCGTGGCCTTGCAACCAGACTTTCTCAAGCTGGAGTAACAGTAATCATTGGCTCGCGAACGCAGGAACGTGCGAGCGAGGTCGCTCGAGAAATTAATGACTCAGTGCGTGGAATGTCGAATGCCGATGTGGCCACAGAGTGCGATGTAGTCATAGTCGCTGTTCCATGGGATGGGCACAAGGAACTCTTGGAGGGCCTTGCGGGTGAGCTGGCCGGGAAAATTGTCGTGGATTGTGTTAATCCACTCGGGTTTGACAAGGGCGGCGCGTTCTGTCTTGACGTTGAAGAGGGTTCTGCCGCGCAACAGGCGCAAAGTGTCCTGCCCAATTCGACGGTCGTTGCAGCGTTCCATCACATTTCAGCAAAACTCTTGCTTGATCCTGACGTGTCAGACATTGGTGGAGACGTATTAGTGGTCGGTGACGTCCGGACCGCAACGGATCTAGTTCAGGCACTGGCGGAGAAAATTCCAGGGATGCGTGGCGTGTACGCGGGCAAACTCAGGAACGCAGGCCAAGTCGAAGGATTTACGGCGAACCTAATTTCAATGAATCGAAGGTACAAAGGTCACGCCGGAGTGCATATCACTGATATTTAGTTCAGTTATAGGTTTGCTCAGGTCCTGGAAATACGCCTGAACACACGTCGGTTACCCAGGATGCAACTGCGTCCCGGATCGGACTTCTCAGTTGCGCATATTGCTTGACAAATTTTGGCGGCCGACTCTCACCCATGCCCAGTAGATCCTGCCAAACAATTACTTGTGCATTGGTTGCATTTCCCGCGCCAATACCAATTGTTGGAATATCAAGAATCTCAGTGACTCTTGCAGCTAATTCCGCGGGAACGGCTTCCAACACGATTCCCATTGCACCGGCAGATTGGAGTGACTTGGCATCCCGCAGCAAAATCTCTCCGGCTTCGCCACGACCTTGAACTTGATACCCACCCAGCGAATGAACGCTCTGTGGCGTGAGACCGAGATGTCCAATAACGGGAACGCCTGCGGCAGCAAGTGCTTCAACCTGTGGGAGGACAGGGTGGCCACCTTCGAGCTTGACCGCCTGTGCTCCACCGTCTTTCATGAAAGCTGAAGCAGTTTCCATGGCCTGCGAGACTGAACCGTGGTAACTGCCAAACGGAAGATCCGCGATGACAATGGGTCGATGGGAACCACGAACTACAGCTCGCACCAGTGGGACCAATTCGTCGATGGTTACGGGGATAGTGGAGTCATAGCCATAAACGACCATGGCTGCTGAGTCTCCGACTAGAAGTGAATGCGCTCCGGCTTCTTCGAAGATTCCGGCCGAAATGTAGTCATAAGCCGTGATCATCGACCATTTATCGCCATTGCGAGACATCTCAGCGAGTTCTCTGAGGGTGATTCTTCGAAGGTGGGAATGGTTGGCGGGCTGCGGAGTAGCAGCGGGATGTGCAGACATATCAAGCGCTCCAATCTCGAGGCTCTCAAGGAGTCCCCGGATTATGTAGAGGTGTGGTGCTCGTTACAAGAATCATGCCATGGACTGGTGCCCCATGCAAGCACGTAAATTGAATTACGATACGGTAGCGTTTCGTAATCTTTCCGGGGGCGGCGCACGATTAATGTCCCGCGAACACATCGCATCTATATAAGTGGAGAAACATGTCAGACATAACCGCTACTCAAGACGGCTCGGTAAATCCAGAGAATAGAAATCCGTTGGCAGATCATCAGGGGGCTTTTGGGCAAGAAGGCCACCCTCGCCGATGGGCAATTTTGGCCGTTCTAGTGGTGAGCCTGCTCGTTGTAGTGTTGGACAACACGATTTTGAATATTGCATTGCCCACTATCCAGCGGGATCTTCAGGCTTCGCAGAGCGAATTAGTGTGGGCGGTCGACGCCTATGTCCTCGTGTTTGCGGCTCTCCTGTTTACCTGGGGGGTCCTCGGTGATCGAATCGGTCGCAAGAAGGTCCTCATCATTGGTTTGAGTTTGTTTGCACTTGCATCTGCCATCGCAGCGTTTTCGGTCAGTGCAGGCATGTTGATCGGCATGAGAGCCGTCATGGGAATTGGCGGTGCGGCAGTGCTGCCCACCACGCTGGCAATCATCACGGTCGTTTTCCCGCCCCACGAGCGCGGAAAAGCAATTGGTGCCTGGGCAGGTGCCGTTGGGGCCGCTGTCGCGCTTGGTCCCGTACTCGGTGGAACCCTGCTCCAGCACCCGCAATGGTTTGAATGGCTTGTGGGTAACGAGTGGGGCTCCGTATTCCTCATCAACGTGCCAATAGTCATTATCGGACTTATTGCAATTGTGAAAGTTGTTCCGGAAACCAAGAACCCCAATCCTCGGGCGTTGGATATTCCGGGGCTGCTCATTTCAATTACCGGATTGGCGCTATTAATTTACGGAATCATCCACGCTTCTGAAACGAGGGAATGGCTGGCACCATCCGTTGTTATTCCAGTCCTGCTGGGTATCGCAATAATCGGGTTGTTCCTGTGGATCGAGTCCCGCAGCGACCATGCGTCCTTTGATGTCGGTCTCTTTAGGAATCGTGGTTATGCGGTGAGCCTGACCGCGGTGTCTCTCGCATTCTTCGCACTGTCGGGGATTACCTTCGTTCTGCCTTTCTATCTTCAGGTTCTGCGCGGCTATGACACGCTGATTGCGGGATTATGTTTCTTGCCATTTGCCGTGGGCCAAATCATTGCGGCTCCTCGTTCGGCAGCAATGGTTAATAAGTTTGGTTACAAGTCCGTCATGTCCGTTGGTCTCGGCTCCGTAGCGGTTGCACTAGGTGCGTTGGCTTTCCTGCAGCTCGATACACCGCTGTGGATTGTTCTCGTCGTGTTCTTTATCTTCGGTTTTGGCATGGGTAACGTGATCGCACCGGCATCAACGGTTATGCAAAATGTGCTCCCGCTTGCCCGTGCAGGTGCGGGCTCCGCGGTGCAAAACACCGTCCGTCAAGTGGGTGGAGCGCTGGGCGTCGCAATTATTGGCACGGTCCTTGCGACTCGTTATGCGAGCAATGTTGATCCATACTTGGCAGATCTTCCTGCTCAAATTCCTGACTCAGCCAAGGAACTCGCGTCTGAGTCCGTCATCGGCACGGTCAGCGTCCTTGAGCAAGCTAGTAGCAGTGGCTTGGCTGCTGAAACGGTCAATCAACTTCGGCTGGGGTCATTTGAGGCTTTTCTCAATGCCAGTCACATCACGGCATTGATCTCAACTGCGATCATCCTGATCGCATTTTTTGTCGTTCTCTTTGGCTTGCCTCATATCGACCCACCTCAAAAAATGCATCCCACTAGCCCAATGCCCAATCCCGATCCAGCCCATGCAAGTACATCAGCAGTCATTGAAGCCGAGTTCAGTAACTTTCCAGCAGAAGCAGCAGAAGAAATTGAGCCGTCCCCGGATTCAAAGGTCTAATGGTTGACGTGTTGTCCGAGGAAACAGAAGTGGCAAAAGCTTCCTGCAAGGGTAGGGGTCGCCCTCGGAGCGAGGACGTCGATCACCTGATCTTGGAGGCAGTTCTCGACGTTGTCGCAGAAGTGGGCATCACGTCTGTTTCCATGGAAGGTATTGCGGCGCGCGCTGGGGTGAGCAAGGCAAGTATTTATCGGCGCTTTGATTCCAAAGATAAATTGACGGTCGCCGCAGTCGAGTATATGCGTGAACAAAGCCCAGAAATTCCCACAAGTGGTACCGCCTTTGAAAGGCTCCACGGACTCCTCGACGGATTACGCGCGTCATTGCCCTCTTCACGATACGGGCGCATCATGGTGAACGTTCTTGCTGCTAGCAATGAAAACCCTGCACTTGCAAAGTTGGTGTACGAGCGAATTCTCATTCCGCGTCGGGCGCGGATCCGCGAGCTCATCCAAGAAGGCATCGATTCGGGGGAGTTTCCATCGAATATCAATATTGATGTGGCCATGCCAATTCTCGTAGGGCCAATGCTCTATTTGGGCATGTGGTCCATGGTTGACCCGGTGTCAGAGACGAAGACCATTGATGTTTTACGCGCGGTATTGAACCCACAACATCAGTGAAAACCAACCGTTAACTTCGCCATTTATTGGTGATAGGCAGTCGCCTGTCTCGACCAAATGCTTTCAGAGTGATCTTTGTGCCAGGGGGATACTGTCTGCGCTTGTATTCGGCCAGATCGGTTAATCGAATAATGCGATGAACGAGATCAGGATCAAAGCCATGAGCAATGAGTTCGGTCGCTGATTGATCTTGATGAACATAAGCGTCGAGGATTGCATCGAGCAGTTCGTAGTCAGGAAGTGAATCCGTATCCTTTTGATCTGGACGCAATTCAGCACTTGGCTCTTTAGTGATGCTGTTGGGCGGAATAGGAGGAATATTTCCTTGAAGTTCTGCGTGCTCATTGCGCCAGCGAGCTAATTCCCAAACGAGAGTCTTGGGAACATCCTTGATGGGTGCGAACCCACCCACGGCATCGCCGTAAATTGTGGAGTAGCCAACAGAGAGTTCGCTTTTATTTCCCGTTGCGAGCACGAGATGTCCCTCTGCATTGGACAGTGCCATGAGTGTTGTGCCGCGGATTCTGGCTTGCAGGTTTTCTTCGGTGAGGCCTGGAAGT
>JBDQMZ010000043.1:0-5575 GCA_040261955.1 Candidatus Nanopelagicales bacterium | reverse complement strand
TCGGTGGCTATCCCGGATAGCGTGATATCCATTGGTGAATGGGCGTTTTGGTGGGATAGGGAAACGGGACCACTGTGTACTCAGGAGACTATGTGGTGGGATAGGGAAGGGACATGCTCAGGGTTCCTGTACTGTACTCGTGTTACACACCATCTGGTCCGTCTTCGAATAATATATGAACACAGTATTGAGGAAAAGACCACTGGCGGGATGAGGATTGTGTACTTAATATGGGATATGTTGTATTATAGAGGGAGATCGGATAGGATATTTCGGGCGAGTACCTCGGTCGGACAGGAGATAGAACCTTCATCGATACCATGTACGACGGAACCATACTGTACGGACATGTGTGCCACGGTAGAAGTAGACGATGATTGCTGGCATTTCTGTACGTTTGTATGTTTCTTCGCGAAATAAATAAATAGACGATAGACGACTGTCATGTGTCATGTATGTGTATGAGGGAGAGTCGTTATGATGAAGGAAGGTAAGTGGTGGGTGGGTAGGTAGGTGATGGCGTGATGGCGTGATGGCGTGATGGTGTGGGATGAAGGACGGACGACGGACTATGGGAGGGTAGGCGCGACGAGGGAGGCGGAAGAGACGGGAGGAACAGTCGTGGCGAGATCGTGATCCAATCGACCAGATCAGCAGTCACCTGGTTCGCCGCGAGATTCTCACCCAGGCCGAGATCGACGCATTCATTGTTCGATCAAAAGAACTCATGGCTTCACTCACCGCCGAACTATTTGAACCGGTGCCCGGTGGCAAGCCCAATGAACGCCGCATCAAGGAATCTGAATGGCCAGACCCAGCATTTGTCAACGTCGGGGTGCGTGGAGACCTGAGCGAACTTGCCGGGATGAGGGTTGAGGATCTTGACACTTTCACTGGCGAACTCGACACCGTGAAGTTCATTGACTCCGTTGCCAGCGTCATGTTTGCCCGCATGGATCAGGACTCACGCATTGTTGTCATGGGTGAAGACATTCACCGCCTCAACGGTGGTACCAACGGTGCAACGCGTGGACTCAAAGACGCCTTCCCCGATCGAATCCTTGGCACCCCTATCAGTGAAAATGCATTCACTGGACTCGCGGGTGGTATCGCCCTCGACGGTCGTTTCCGTCCTGTCATTGAATTCATGTATGCCGACTTCATGTGGGTGGCAGCTGATCAGTTGTTCAACCAGATTGGCAAGGCGCGACACATGTTCGGCGGCACTGGCGCGGTGCCCGTTGTACTTCGGAGCAAAGTCGCCATGGGTACGGGTTACGGGTCACAACACTCCATGGACCCTGCCGGAATCATGGCTACCAATCCTGGCTGGCGCATTGTTGCCCCCTCAACACCATTTGATTACGTCGGCCTCATGAACACGGCACTGGCCTGCGACGACCCCGTAGTGGTTCTCGAACACGTTGACCTCTACAACTCAACTGGCATTGGTCCTGTTGATGACTTCGACTACTCACTACCCGTGGGCAAGGCAGCCATTAGGCGCAGCGGTAGCGAAATCACCATAATCTCTTACCTGGCAATGACAAATTATGTCCTTGAGGCAGTGGAGCGAATGGGCAATGTTGACGCTGAGGTCATTGATCTTCGCTGGCTGGACCGCGCGAGCATCGACTGGGACACAATCGGTGAAAGTATTCGCAAGACCAACAAGGTAATGATCGCGGAGCAAGGTGCACGCGGTACCTCCTACGGTGGTTGGTTAGCCGACGAAATCCAGCGCCGATTCTTTGATTGGCTTGACCACCCGGTTGAACGAGTGTCCGGGGGCGAAAGCTCGCCCAGCATTAGCAAGATGCTCGAGCGCGCTGCAATTGCCAAGAGTGAAGAAGTAGAAGTCGCACTCAATGAACTCATGGGGGGTTACCGTGGCTGAACTACTGCTCATGCCAGAAGTTGCCGCCGGAGCGACTTCAGCCGTCCTTTCTTCATGGCCACTGTCTGAAGCAAGCAGTTACAGCACCGGTGAGATTCTGGCCATCATCGAAACAGATAAAGCTGTCGTGGACGTCGAGGCCGAGTCTGATGGCGTCCTGATCAAACTCCTCATCGCTGAAAGCCAAGAAGTTGAAATCGGTCGACCCATCGCACTCATTGCTGCGCCGGGCGAAGTCATCGCGGACATCGATGCCGCCCTGAGCGCTCTGGGCTACTCCGCCGATTCAACTCCCGCGGCAACTGCAGAGCCCGAATCAAGCGCTGCCCCGACCGTCAACGTTGCTGTTGAAATCTCAAGTCGAGTGTTCGCCAGCCCCCTTGCCAGGCGTCACGCCAAGGAAAAGGGAATTGATCTTTCCCAGGTGACCGGTACCGGCCCTCAGGGTCGAATTCGCAAACATGATCTGGACAACGTGCAAGCAGCCCCTGCCAAGGCTGCCCCAGCATCTCCACCTGCTGCACCAGCCATCCCAACTCCTGTTCCTGGAACAGTCACCGAAATCCCACACAGCCGGTTGCGCCGCGCGATTGCTCAACGACTCGTGGAGAGCAAGACTCAGGCACCGCACTTTTATCTCAATGCAACTATGCGGGTTGATCGCCTAATGGCCTTGCGTGCTGAAATTAACGATGGAGCACAAACCCGAGTTTCATTTAATGATTTTGTCATTAAAGCGGTCGCTGCAGCGCATTTGAGGGTTCCTCAAATGAATGTGACCTGGACACCTGATGCGGTCCTGCAATATTCCAGTGTTGATATTTCGATGGCGGTTGCAACGGACAACGGCTTGGTAACGCCAACACTCCGCGGTGTTGAGAACATGACGGTGACCCAGATTGCACTCGCCTCGAAGGATTTTGCCACGCGGGCCAAGGAAGGCGGCCTTCGGCAAAATGAACTTGAAGGCGGGTCAACATCCGTGTCAAACCTGGGCATGTTCGGGGTTGAGAGTTTCAGCGCAATTATCAATCCGCCCCAGTCATCCATCATCGCTGTTGGCGCGATCACAGCCGAACCAGTGGTTGACAATGGCACCGTTGTAGCCGGACACGTCATGCGAGTAACCGTGTCTGTGGACCACCGGCCGATCGATGGGGCAACGGGTGCCATGTGGCTGCGCGAGTTCGTCGACTTGATGGAATCGCCCGCAAAAATACTTGCCTGAAAATCACCTGAATCATTGGGGCGCAACGACTACAATCGATTGCATGACTGAAGTGGTGAACGCCGATATCGTAGTTGCTGGCGCCGGGCACAATGCCCTCATTGCCGCGGCATATCTGGCAAAATCGGGCAAGAGTGTGGTTGTGGTTGATGCGCGAGCGATTCCCGGCGGCGGGGTCGCCACCGAGGAATTCCTCCCCGGGTTCTTCATGGACAGTTGCTCGACCGGCCACACCATTATTCAAGGCAACCCCGTGATCAAGGATGACTCCCTTGGCTTGATTTCCCAGCATGGTTTGACCTACGTGGACCCCGACCCTGTTGCCCGAGTCGCCATGCCAGACGGCGAACAAATCGGAATGCACCTCGATCCCCAGAAAACCTACGCCGAATTTGCTCGGTTTTCCACCAAGGATGCAGACCGATACCTGCAAATGCTGGAAGACTGGGACAGCGCCAAGTCAGCATTCGCAACAGCAAACAACACACCCATTGGTTGGGGGAAGTCACTCGATCAGCTGCTTGAAGGCTTGCCCAACGGTGGAACCTGGCGTCGGCGTCGAGCGCTCAGTGCCTGGGATGTGATTCGACATGAATTCACCGAGGAACATATACAAGCATTTCTGTTGTGGGAGGCCTGCCAGACTTTTGGGTCAGTCGACCTACCGGGCTCGGGGGTACTCCCCTATTCGATCATGGGTGGCCGCCAAAAGCGCAGCTGGACAATTCCACTCGGTGGATCGGGAAAGTTGACCGATGCTCTCGTGGCAGTCATTGAAGCCAACGGTGGCTCCATCGTGTGCAATACCCAAGTCTCGGAGTTGCTCATTGACTCCGGTCGATGCGTTGGATTCAAAGCTGAAGACGGCCGTGAATTCCATGGCAAAGATGGTGTGCTCTCCACTATTCACATCAAGCATCTTGTTGACATGGCACCAAAAGAAGCGTGGGGTGAAGACTTTGTTTACGGTGTTGAAACCTACGACATTGGCATACCTCTTCTCGCGGTCTTCCTCGTGATGAATGAGGTCCCCACGTTTAAGGGCATGAGCGCGGCAGATACTGCGGTCAGCAGCGGTTTAGCCCAATGGCCACTTGAAGTTCTCTCTCAGGTGAGAGATATCAGAGATCGCAAACCAGTGACTGAATCGGCCTGGACACTCGTGGCAACACCAAGTCTGGTTGACCCGTCTCGTGCACCCGAAGGCAAGCACACGGTGAAATTACTCGTCCCATGTTCACATGTTGCACCTTATGGAGCAGCAAGTTGGGACGATGCAAAAGAGCAGCACGCCGATCGAATCATTGATTACATCGCCACAGAAATCCCGAACATCAATAGCTCAACCATTGAAGCGCGAATCGTCAAGAGTCCGCTCGACATTGAGCGCGCCAATCAACACATGATTAACGGGTGCGCGCACGGCGGTGACAAAGGCGTCCCATTCGCTGGACCGCTGCGCCCAGTTCCAGGCTGGGCCTCGCACACAATGCCCATCCCAGGGCTCTATCAAACCGGCGGAACAACACATCCCGGTGGTTCAATTACTGGAGCCCCAGGGCGCAATGCGGCCATGGTCATGATGCGTGATTTGAATCTGGAATTTAGCGACTAAACTTGGGTGACTAAACCTAGGCGAAAGTCTCGGACGTGTAGACGAACTTTCCGCCGACCATCGTTGCCTCTGCCGTGATGTTCGGAATGTCATCGACGTCGACCTCGAAGTAGTCGGCCGAAAGTATCGCGAGATCAGCAAGCATCCCTGGCTCCAGCTTGCCTCTGCTTGTCTCATCGAGCGAGAACCATGCGCTACCAACCGTGTAGGCGCTCAGGGCTTCCTCTCGACTGAGATTCTGATCTGCATCGCGCACAGGACCTGAATCGAGGGTTTTGCCCGTGACGAGCCACCATAGTGAGCGCCACGGGTCATAGGGGCTTACGGCGGTGGCATCGGTTCCGCCACCTACGGGAATACCACGGTTCAACATTTCACGCAGTGGTGGTGAGCGCCGAAGGATCTCTTCACCCCAAAAATCAGATGAGTCTTGGGCACGAAACACCATGCGGTCCTGGATTGCAATGCCCATTCCAAGGTCTCGAACTCGATCAAGATCGTGGTCCGAGATTGGTTCCGCATGTGCGAGTGAGATGCGAACTTTATCAGCCGGAGCCACTGCAACAGCGCGTTCTATTGCATCAAGCATCGCTGTGATTGTTTCCCGGAGGACCGCATGAAGGTGGATAGACCATCCCGCCTTGATGAGTTCAATGAGCAACTCCTCAAGAAGTGCACTTCCCTCGGTCGTGACCTCAAAAGGCTGAACGCCTTCCAAGTCCATGAATCCATAAGAGACAATTTCCCCAGCACCCGTGAGCCTTAACCAGTCATCCCCAAATCCGGGGTGCAGATACTTCATGAACTCATGCATTTGCACGCGTTCATTTCCCGC
>JBDQMZ010000042.1:0-3513 GCA_040261955.1 Candidatus Nanopelagicales bacterium | reverse complement strand
GTATTGAGGCTGCCAACAACGACGACGATTCGGTCGCGCTCTGCGGGTACTGAATCCACACACCGATCCTGTCAAGGTGCAAGATTGGTCGTGCAGGACGTTACAAAGTTTGTTGTAAACATGCTCGTGACCGTTGAGACACCATGATTGTGGAGGCACCGTGATTATTGCCGTGGCATCAGATCATGCCGGCTTTCAGCTCAAAAGTTTGGTGAGTGCTTGGCTCTTGGCCAGCGGACACGAGGTCGTTGACGTTGGTACTTTCACGGCAGAACGAGTGGACTACCCGGAATATGGTGCAGAACTGGGACGCATGGTGTCCTCGGGGGAAGCCGAAATGGGTATTGCGGTCTGCGGCAGCGGACAGGGAATCTGTATGGCGGCCAATAAAGTGCACGGGGTCCGTGGTGCCGTAATTCGAACAGTCGAGGATGCCCAACTTTCACGAGCACACAATGATGCCAATGTCGCCTGTTTGGGTGAGCGCGTGTCAACATTCGAAGAGATTCAGCCTGCGCTGGAGGCATTCCTCAACACGCCGTTCGAGGGCGGCCGCCATCAGGCGAGGGTCGAGCAACTCGACAAATTGATCTAATTCGCTCGACTCTCAAGTATTTCCCAATACACGGAACCAAAAGGACGTGTTCGCACGTCCAACATCTGGTTAAACAAACCGGCAGAATTCGGAATTCAAGGAGAAATCATGATCAGCATGCGCAAGACAGCAGCAATTGGTGCCGCAGGATTACTCGGCATTGCAGTACTCGCTGGCTGTTCCAGCAGCGACGATTCCGCAACAGATACAACCTCAGCTTCTGAGTCAACGAGTGAAGGCACACAGATGTTGCCTCCGGTCATTATTACGGTTGATCAAACAGATGCAGCCGCTGCCGTTGGGGATTTCCTTGACATCGTGGTGGACGATCCCGCAAATACAACCATCTCGGTAGACAACGCCGACATTCTTGAAATCACTCAGGGCTCCGATGACGGTAGCGCTGTGATGAACCCCGGCGCAAAGGCGCTTATGGCTGGAACGGCGACAATTACTGTTACCAACCCCGATGGTTCAACGCGCGACATCATGGTTGTCGTTTCATAATAAATTTCAACTAGTACTTTTAGCCGGTGTCCCCTCGAATCGCGCTAGCAACCTGCAAAGACCTACCGGAGTTAGATCCGGATGATCACCCCCTGATCAAAGCTTTTGCAGAAGCTGGTGCTGAGGCGACGCCGGCTATTTGGTCTGATCCCAGCGTTGACTGGGATGCCTTTGATCTAGTGGTAATTCGCAACACCTGGGATTACACCGACGCGTTGCCTGAATTCCTTAGCTGGGTGAAATCCCTCGGGTCTCGATCAAGGAATTCATTCGACACGATTCAATGGAATGCAAATAAGACCTACCTTCGTGATCTTGCAGCGGTTGATATTGAAGTGATTCCCACTCAGTTCGTTGAGACGGGCGAATGCATGTGGGAGATCCCCGATTCTGTTGACTATGTGGTGAAACCATCGGTGTCCGCCGGCAGCCGCGATACCCGCCGGTTTAGTGGCTCGGAAGCGTCGCGATCCCAGGCTCAGGCGCTGATCGATGCTATTCACTCGGCGGGCAAAACCGTGATGATTCAGCCTTACCTTGATTCTGTTGACCTAGACGGTGAGACGGCTCTGCTCTACCTGAATGGGCGCTTTTCCCACGCGATTCGAAAGGGACCGTTGCTCCAGAAGGATGTAGAGGCCGAATTTGCCCACGGGCTGTTTGTCCAGGAGGTCATTGATCCCCGAGTTGCGCGGGCAGATCAACTCTTGGTGGGGGGTGCCGTGCTGGATCACGTGTCCCGAGAATTCGGTACACCTCTATATGCGCGCGTTGATCTCATTGATCAAGCCGATGGGAAGCCGATGCTCTTGGAGTTGGAACTGGTGGAGCCATCCCTGTTCTTCGCAACGGCCCCGGCGAGTCTCAACCGTTTTGTAGAGGCTGCATTGCCGTAACCGAATTGTTACCTGAAGATTTCAATAAAGTACCAAAATCTATTGCCTGTTCATGCATTTCTGACATATGTTGTGGACCACAACAATTTAGCAAGTGATGCGCGAGGGGAATTTAACCCATGAATGATCGACTGACACCGGTTCCTGAGGACAAGTTCGCCTTCGGGTTGTGGACCATTGGGCATCCGGGCCGCGATCCATTCGGCGACAGCACCCGTCCACCCATCTCCACCGCTGACTTCGTGCGTGGATTGGCAGATATTGGTGCTTGGGGTGTTTCATTCCACGACGACGATCTCATGACCTTTGGCGCTCCCGAGTCAGAGCGTCGCGCTGAACTGGACGCGTTCAAGAAAGTTCTCGATGAAACTGGCGTTGTCTGTTCCATGGCGACAACGAATCTTTTCTGGCACCCACTGTTCAAAGATGGCGCATTTACTTCAAACGATCGGCAGGTGCGCCGGTATGCAATTCAAAAGACGCTTCGTAATATTGACGTAGCCGCCGAACTGGGTGCGCCAACGTACGTTCTCTGGGGTGGCCGCGAGGGCGTTGAAAGTGCCGCAAGCAAGAACCCTGCGGATGCCCTGGATCGCTACAAAGAAGCAATGGACTTCCTCTGCGGCTATGTCAAAGAAAAGAAGTACAACATTCGCTTTGCCATGGAGCCCAAGCCCAATGAGCCACGCGGTGACACATTCCTGCCAACTATTGGCCACACAATGGCATTCATCAACACACTCGAGTACCCCGACATGGTCGGTCTTAACCCTGAAGTGGCCCACGAAACCATGGCGGGTCTGAGTTTCTTCCAGGGCGTAGCTCAAGCGTTATGGCAGGAAAAGCTTTACCACATTGATCTCAACGACCAAAAAATTGGCCGTTTTGACCAGGACCTGCGTTTCGGCTCCGAAGGCATCAAGGATGACTTCATGCTTGTCCGCCTGTTGGAGAATTCAACTTACGACGGACCGAAGCATTTCGATGCTCGTCCGTATCGCAATGAATGGGGCAATGGCGTCTGGGACTTTGCCAGAGGTTGCATGCGCACCTACCTCGCACTTGCGGCAAAAGCCCGCGAGTTCGATCAAGATCCTCGAGTAAAAGATGCACTTGCTGCGGCGAGCACGCCGGAACTCGCGGTATCGACTGTCGGCGCTTACTCGGCTGCCGCTGTCGATCAGTTAATGCAGGAACAATTCGATGTAGCTGCACTCGCAGCTCGCGGATACGCAAACGAGACACTCGATCAACTTGTAATAGATCGAATTCTCGGAATATAGAAACACAAAACTGCGCGAGAGATACTCGCGGGGGAAGGAAACGAATGAAGAAGAAGCTCTACGTAGCTATCGCGGGTGCCGACGCCCTCTCTCGCAAGAGATCATCAGGGGTGATGCGCTAGCGCGCACCCCTCATGATTCGCACATCACCTGTCAACAACGACGATGACAAGCGTCACAACTTGGCTCGGGTGCTGCGATATCTGCATGAAGATGGCGAGTTGAGCAGATC
>JBDQMZ010000041.1:0-19817 GCA_040261955.1 Candidatus Nanopelagicales bacterium | reverse complement strand
TTTTATGAGGTGTTTCCAAGGTCCTCGTGCAGGAGATCCTCGAGGGTGACACCATAGGGGCATGACAATGTCACCAGGTGGAGCCTTTGGGTCCCACGAGCTGCCCCCTTTGACCCGTGGTCGGGTTCTTGTGGTCGATGATGATCTGGCGCTGGCGGAAATGTTGGGCATCGTGCTGCGCGGCGAGGGATTCGAGCCGGTCTTCTGCTCCGACGGCTCCGAAGCATTGCGCGCATTCCGTGATTCCCGTCCGGACATTGTGCTCCTTGACCTGATGTTGCCCGGTCGCGATGGCGTTGAGGTCTGCAGGTTGATCAGGGCGGAATCGGGAACCCCAATAGTGATGTTGACGGCCAAGAGCGACACCGTCGATGTCGTGGTCGGTTTGGAATCCGGCGCAGATGACTACATCGTTAAACCTTTTAAGCCAAAAGAACTTGTTGCCAGAATCAGGGCTCGCATGCGCCGCAATGATGATGTCGCGATTCAAGAGCTTGAAATTTCCGATGTCACCATCGATGTCACCGGACACACGGTGCGCAGGGGCGATGAAGTCCTCTCGCTCACTCCGCTCGAGTTTGACCTGCTTGTGTGTCTGGCTCGCAAGCCCGGGCAAGTTTTTACCCGAGAAGCACTGCTCGAAGAAGTATGGGGCTACCGTCACTCGGCGGATACGCGTCTTGTGAATGTCCACGTGCAGCGGTTGCGAGCCAAGATTGAACATGACCCCGAACGGCCCGACATCGTTCTTACCGTTCGCGGCGTAGGTTACAAAGCTGGACCGATGTAGTTCGTGTACTTTCATTAGGCGATACACGATGATCATTTTCAGGGCGATTTTTAGTCCATTTCGGGCACTGCGCAGGCTGTGGCGCAGATCGCTACTTTTCCGCGTGACCATGTCTACTTTGATCTTGAGTTCGATCGTTGTCACCGTGTTGGGGTTCTCTCTATTGTCACGGGTAACAACAGGTCTCTTAGATGCCAAGGAAACGACCTCGGTGGGAGAGGCCTCAGCAGGTTTAGGTGAAGCACAGCGATTACTCGATGCAGCAAACACGGGTCCGGCGACCCCGTCACCATCTCGATTGGTCGATAGCGTCATTACGACATTGGGTTCGCGGTCGGGTTCGCCGGCGACATTTGAGGTACTGCTGCTTTCATCCAATGGGGACGATGATGCTCCAGAGCGCGGAACAAACCTCGTGGCAGTCTCTAGTATTCCGACCGATTTGCGAGATTCGATTCAAGACACCCAGCGACAGTCGTGGACGTTTGCACCGATTGTTTTTCTTGACGGTCGCAGCGTTCCAGGCTTGATCGTTGGGGCGCCACTGACCGTTCCAACCGTGGGACCTTATGAGTTGTACTACCTGTTCCCACTTGCTCAGGAGCAAGAGACTCTTGATCTCGTGTCGAGTTCTGTTGTGGGCACCGGAATTGTGTTGGTGCTTTTGGTTGCGATTGTGACTTTGCTGGTAACGCGTCAGGTGGTTGTTCCCGTGCGGGAGGCGGCCCGAATCGCACGACGCTTCTCCTCGGGCAAGTTGTCGGAGCGCATGCAGGTCAAGAAGGAAGATGATCTGGCGCAATTGGCTCAATCCTTTAATGAGATGGCAAAAAATCTAGCCACACAGATTCGTCAGCTTGAAGAGTTGTCACTGGTGCAGCAGCGATTCGTGTCGGATGTTTCACATGAACTTCGAACTCCGCTTACCACAATTCGCATGGCCGCCGATGTTATGTACGAGGACAGAAGTCAATTTGACCCAGCGACCTCGCGCTCTGTGGAACTATTGCAAAACCAACTTGATCGATTTGAAGCATTGTTGGTGGATTTGCTCGAAATCAGCCGGTTTGATGCTGGTGCAGCTGTCTTGGACCTTGAGCGCATTGACCTAGTGCCGCTCATTGAACGGGTAATCACAAGCACCGAGCCACTGGCTGAGCGCAATAATCTCAGGGTGCGGTTCGCTGCATATGAAAGGCCATGTTTTGTGGAGTGTGACCCTCGCCGAATTGATCGGGTGGTGAGGAACTTGGTGGACAATGCAATTGAACACGCCAATGAAGTGGGAGTATCCGTCGAATTGGCAGGCAATGAATCGGCGGTTTCCTTAACTGTTAGAGATTATGGCGTCGGCCTGCACCCGGGAGAAGCAAGCTTGGTTTTCAGCCGATTCTGGAGAGCGGATAAAGCACGTGCGCGTACCACCGGTGGAACGGGACTGGGCCTTGCCATTGCACTCGAAGACACTCGACTGCATGCAGGATGGTTGGAAGCCTGGGGGGAACCAGGCGTTGGTGCTTGTTTCCGCTTGACGTTACCTCGTCAGGCGGGCGGAACAATCCATTCGCCGGCATTGGCACTCGGGGATGAACGCGATGATGAACGCGATGATGAGCGCGATGTTGAACGGAGACGCGATGACACAGCCTCGCTGCGCATGAATCCAGTTAATGATTTCAATCATCTGGGTGAGCCACCATGGATGAGGAGTGAGATGTGAAGAACTTGACTCGCTCCATGGCACCACGACTCATCATGCTCGGATTCTTGTTGGCGCTGATTTCGTCTTGCTCGAACGTGCCCACCTCGTTGGTCGCACAAGTCCCCACGTCGGGGCCGGTCGAACAAGGTCAACTGGTTACCAATAACAGTGCTGACCAATTTATTAGGGTCATTGCCCGTCCGCCGCGAGAAGGAATGAACCCAACTGAAATTGTGCAGGGATTCCTTGAAGCGTCAGCATCGTTCGACAGCGATCATGCGGTTGCGAGGAGTTATTTGACATCTGAAGCTGCGGCAACTTGGGATCCATCCGCGGGTGTTGCTGTATACGAAGGTGCACCGACCCTGGTGGAAGCAGGTTCGGCGGTGTTGATGAGTTCTACGTTGACCGGGCGCATCTCCGAGATCGGCAGGTTTGCTGTAGAGCCAGTAGGCACAGAGTTGCGCACAAGTTTCTTTCTCACTCAACGTGGCGGTGAATGGCGCATTAATCGGGCACCTGAAGGCTTGCTGCTGTCGTCCTTTGATGTCAACCGGGCATACCGCAGTTATTCGGTGTACTTCTTCAATCCCAGTTTCGAAACCTTGGTTCCTGATCCCCGACTTATTCCAGTGATTGGACCGGCACTTGCGACCACATTGGTGCAACGGTTGCTCGAGGGACCTAACGCCTGGCTGCGCCCTGCTGTGCGAACAGGATTCCCTGAAGGAGTTCAACTTGAAGTGGAAGCGGTTCCGATTGAAAACGGCGTTGCTCGTGTGAGCCTGCCGCAGGCGACCGAATTCTCATCAGATGCAGCCAGGGTTGCCATGTCACAACAAATTGTGTGGACATTGCGCCAGCTCCCAGAAATTCAAGCGGTGGAAGTGCTCGCGGGTGGTGCGCCGCTGGTGGTCCCAGGCGTGCAGAGCCCTCAGTCCCGTGACGCATGGCCTTCGGTTGATCCAAGTGGACTTCCCCCCAACGCAAATGGATATGTCTCGACCAGTGCAGGGGTCATACGAGTTACGCCTGACGGGAACTTTGGGGTAGCGGGTGCGTTCGGACTACAAGACCTGGGGCTTGTCACGATGGCTGTTTCGCGTGATGGAAGTCGAATTACGGGCCTAAATAGCGACGGGGAAATGCTCACATCACGCTTGCTGGTTGGCTCGAGCGCTCAAGCGCAGCCTGAAGGAGACAACTCCCGTTCTGTTGCATTCGATGGCGCGGTCAACACGTGGTTCGTTGATGCACTCGGTGTGCTTTATTCCATTGGTCCCTCGGGCCAAAAGTTTCCCATTGAAGTGCAGGGATTAGCGGATGAAGACACGCTTCTTGGAGTATTCCCATCACGAGACGGTACGCGTGCTGCCTTGATCGTTGATCGAGGCGCTGGCTCCGTTGTTCTCCTTGCTCGAGTCACGCGCCCATCAAGCGTGAACATCACCAAAATTGTTCTTGAAGAGCCAATTCGGGTTGAATCGCGGCTCACCGATGTCGTGAGCCTTGCGTGGTCAAGTTCGAATACGATCGCACTTATTGGTAGCGAGAGTGCCGGTGCGTTGCAGGTATTTGAAGTGGACCTCGCTCGAGGAGAAATTGCAGCACAGGGTGCACCTGAAGATCCAGTGTCGATCGCTGCAGCCCCTGGCCTGCCCACGTTAGTTGCGGCTGCTGATGGTTTGATTTATGAGAACTCATCAGGGACTTGGCTCGAACGGGTCCCGGGAGTCACCGCAACCTACCCTGGCTAAAGCTTTGGCCTAGCGTTTACGGGCACCGGCGATCGCGGCCACACCGACTATCTGCACTCCTGCTTGCATGAGAATCATGGCGGCCTCCTTCAATGTGGATCCGGTGGTTGTTACGTCGTCAAAGATGATTACGGGGGTCGCATTCTTGATTAGTCGATGCGTGGTCTGTGTAATGGCGAATGCATCGTGGATTTCACGTGATCGAGTGCGTGAATCTAGTGCCTTCGAGTTTCCCGCAGTTCGATTGTCGGTCAGCATGTGCTCAACAGCATGGCCTCGCTTGATCAAGTGCTTGGAAATAAGCCCCATCGAGTCAAAACCCCTGCGTCGAATCGCTGCGCTGCGGGTGGGGATTGGGGTAAGAGTTGCGTTCGAGATTCCGGTCCTGACAAGTTCGTCAAAGGCGCTTTCGAGATATCTGGACAAGATGGGCGCCAACGCAGGCACATGTGCGTCTTTATAGCTGTAAATGAGGGTGCTCATTGGCGGTGTGTACACGCAGGCGACCGCCAGAGGAATTCTTAGATCCTCTTGGATGTCATCAAAGCGAAAATCTCGCGCGATGTGAGCATGTCCTTGTATTTGCGCATCGCACTTGACGCAAAGAAGTGTGCCTCCCTCATCGCAGCCAACGCACCGACGACCGAGTACCAGGTCGGCGATGTCGCTCAAGATTCCAGGCCTGATTCTCTGCATGAACTCGTTCTACAGGCTAGGGAATCTGGCCGAAAGGGGCTAGTTGGGCACTGTGGAAATCCGGTCGCCGGCCGAAAATGGGTGGCAACTACGATGGCGGTGCTGTCTTTATCTAATCGTTATCTGTGGAAGGTTCAATTGTGGGAGTTCTTGACAAGATCCTTCGGGCGGGCGAGGGCAAAGTTCTTCGAAAGTTAGAGGGAATTTCGCGGGCCGTAAATGCCATCGAAGCCGACTTTGTTGACCTCACAGACGACGAACTCAAAGCGCTAACCGCAGAGTTCAGGGAACGATATGCCGCAGGAGAGTCCCTCGATGATCTCATGCCCGAGGCATTCGCCACGGTGCGTGAGGCTTCCAAGCGAACATTGGGTCAACGCCACTACGACGTCCAGATCATGGGCGGTGCGGCACTACACCTTGGCAACATCGCAGAAATGCGAACAGGTGAAGGCAAGACCCTGGTCGCCACCTTGCCCGCGTACCTCAACGCAATTTCTGGCAAAGGCGTACACGTTGTCACGGTGAATGATTACCTGGCTGAACGTGACTCCGAATGGATGGGTCGAGTTCACAGGTTCCTCGGGTTAAGTGTCGGAACGATTCTGAACAACATGTCCTCGGCGCAGCGCCGCGAGGCCTATGCCGCGGACATCACCTATGGCACCAACAACGAATTTGGTTTTGATTACTTGCGTGACAACATGGCGTGGAGCGCCGAAGAAATGGTCCAGCGCGGCCACAATTTCGCAATCGTTGATGAGGTCGACTCTATTCTGATCGATGAGGCCCGAACGCCATTGATCATTAGTGGTCCTGCAGACCAAGCGACCGATTGGTACGCGGAGTTCGCGAGGATTGCACGCAAACTCAACAGAGAAGAGCACTACGAGGTCGATGAAAAGAAGAAGACTGTTGGTGTTCTCGAGTCAGCCATCGATGTTGTCGAAGATGAACTTGGAATTGACAATCTCTATGACACGGTGAACACCCCACTTGTCGGATACCTGAATAACTCAATTCGCGCTAAAGAACTATTCCGCAAAGATCGTGACTACGTTGTCATGGACGGCGAAGTAATCATCGTTGACGAGCACACTGGTCGAATCCTTAAGGGCCGCCGGTACAACGAGGGCCTCCATCAGTCGATTGAGGCCAAAGAGGGCGTTGAAATCAAGGCTGAAAACCAGACGCTAGCAACCGTTACATTGCAAAACTTCTTTCGCTTGTACGACAAGCTCGGTGGCATGACGGGTACCGCTATGACCGAGGCTTCCGAGTTCAATCAGATTTACAACTTGGGCGTGGTCCCTATTCCAACCAACCGTGACATGGTTCGTATTGACAACCCTGACCTCATCTTCCGCACGGCCCAAGCAAAGCATGACGCGGTTTTGGCCGACATTATTGAACGTCACGCAACAGGCCAACCAATCTTGATTGGTACCACGAGCGTTGACAAATCAGAAGAACTCTCAGCCATGTTGAAAAAGAATGGCATCCCGCATGAGGTACTTAACGCCAAGCAACATGAGCGTGAAGCTGCCATTGTCGCGATGGCGGGGCGCAAGGGTGCCGTGACGGTGGCGACAAATATGGCCGGTCGCGGAACCGACATCATGTTGGGTGGAAACTCAGAATCACTTGCGGCCATGGATCTGGCGCGCAAGGGCATCGATCCCGTGGAGGATCCAGAGGGTTATGAAGCGGCCTGGAAGCCGGCGTTGACTGCCGCTGAGGCCGCAGTGCGCAAAGAGCATGAAGAAGTTGTGGACCTTGGCGGTCTCTACGTTCTGAGCACTGAGCGCCATGAGTCTCGTCGCATTGATAACCAATTCCGTGGGCGTTCAGGGCGCCAAGGTGACCCGGGAGAATCACAGTTCTATCTATCACTCGAAGACGACCTGATGCGTTTGTTCAAAGCCGACATGGTGGATGCATTCCTGCGCAGGTTCAATGTGCCAGACGATGTCCCCATTGAAGCAAAAATGGTGTCAAACGCGATTCGCTCTGCTCAAAGTCAAGTTGAGTCACAAAACTTTGAAATTCGTAAGGATGTTCTCAAGTACGACGATGTGCTTAATCGCCAGCGTCTCGTTATTTACGATGAACGACGTCGTGTGCTCCAAGGAGAGAATATTGAGGAGCAGGTCCGCACCTTTATCGCAGATACGGTTAAGGGCTATGTAACCGCTGCTACGGCTGAGGGATACCCGGAGTCATGGGATCTCGATCGCATGTGGGAGGCGCTACGCCAGCTGTACCCTGTTCAGGCCTCCTTAGATGACATCATTGAGGAGTGCGGTGGCTCAGTAAGTGGCTTGAGCGCGGACCTGTTAACAGCCGAGCTCGTGTCTGATGCTGAGCAGGCCTATGACAAGCGAGAAGAGGAATTGGGCGAGGAAGTCACGCGCGAATTAGAACGTCGAGTCATCCTCTCCGTGCTGGACCGCAAGTGGCGTGAGCACCTCTATGAAATGGATTACTTGCGAGATGGCATTGGGCTGCGCGCAATGGCTCAGCGTGATCCATTAATCGAATACCAGCGTGAGGGTTTTGATTTATTCACGGCCATGATGGATTCCATCAAAGAGGAAACAGTTGGCTATCTATTCCACGTTGAGGTGCAGGTGAAGCCAGAGGTATCCGAGGAAACCGCTGAAGCTATTGACTCGCTGGTTGATGCGTCCGCGGTTTCGGGTATTGCTCCGCAAATTGCCGCCAAAGGTTTGGCGCCTGAGCGGCCACAACACTTGGAATACTCTGCGCCCGATGAAGACGGCGGTGTTGTCCACGGTGACATCGACACCGGTGAAGGTGCATTCATTGAAGTCGATGCGAATGCGTCTCGTGCCGAACGTCGTCGTGCTGAGCGGGCAAATCGCAAACTCAAGAGCTAGCGCATTTCAATTGCGGTGAGCAACCACTGTGAACCGCGTGCCTCCATGCGCATTGCTATGGCGTGAGAGCGCGCAGTTCCCACGAGCACAGCGCTGGTTTCAAATATCCCAGGGGCAACCTGCATTGCTCGAACTGCGCGTACTTTGCGCAGGCGGGAGAGTCCTTTTTGTGCCCGTGTTGCCGGGTGTCGCGCGTAGCTTTGACCCCGCAGCCCGAGGGTTGCCAGTCGACCGCGGCTGACCCATTTGTTGAGTTGGGCGGCCGGGCGCTCGCCGCAGCCGACCTCAAAAACCATGCGAGCCATGGTGCTGGCAAAGACCATGGGGTGGGGGAGCGAGACGATCTCTCCTTGGTCATTCATCACGTCAATATGGCTTGGCATTCCGGTGGGACCCGGTTGCGACTCGTGCCCTACCGATTGAGTGGGACGCACGGCAGGCACGCCCGGTGCGATCTGCCACTGGAGGGCAAGGGGGATTTGCTGGGCTTCTTGCGGGGAATCCGTGGCATCTCCCCGAACTATCGTGAGATGGCGCTCAGGGGTGGTTTCCAATGATTTCGCGGAGCCCCTGCTGGGGATCAGTGGAGTGGTCATGACTCTTCCTTTTCATTCTTGTGTTTGCTTGTGTTTGCTTATATTTGCCTCAGATCGCATTATGTGCCGATACGAGGCAGCCTTGTCAAGGATTGGGACCTATGTGTGGATAATTCCCAGGGGAAGAGTCGCCTTGGTTGTGCTGGTAATGCAGTTATGCCCCGTAGTCCCGGTTTCTAAACACGAATATCAGAACATTTTCAGGAGAGTTATCAACAGGCGCTTTTCGCGGGTTCACGCAAACGGGATCCATTGAGAGACTCGTGGAGTGGACACCCTCGGCGAATTGATGTGGAAGCACGCTCAATCTGTGGTGCAGGCTGAGCTGGACTTGGAAACACTCGAGGAGGCGCTTGAGGTAGCCGAAGCAGAAATGTCAACCGTGACGTTGTTGGAAAGGTTGCGGGATTCCCTGGGCCAGTGGATTACCTGCGCCAACGCATATGCGTCCTCGTGCTCAAATCAAAGTCGCGGTGGAGTGGTCACCATTTCGGGGCAACTGATTGAGATCAGTCGGGATGGTAGGTGGATTCACCTGAGGAATCAGAAATCGATCTACCTTCGTGTGGATACTCTTGAGCGAATTTCAGGCCTGGCATGCGTGGCGTCCTCTGATCACCCGCAATCCTCCAGCGAACGCACGATTGGATCTTGGCTCAGGGAACTCGCGGGCTCGAACATCAGAATCAACTCATCTGATGTCGGCCGTGGAGGGCAACTGATCAGGGTGGGAAGTGACTTCCTCGAGATGGTGGAGAGGAATCATCATCCCAATCAGTGTCTTGGCCGAGGAATCAATGTTGTGGTCCCTCTTTCGGCGATCTACCTGATCGAGGAGGTAGCGTGAGAATTCACGCTGATTAAGGGACGCAGGTCATCGACGCAAATCATCAGTCGACTGGCGAGCCTTCATCTTTGCCAAAAGGGTGAGTCGTGACAAAGTCGCGAGTCTGTTCATACATCTGTGAAATATAGGTCTCGAGGACATCGGCCTCGATGCGCCACTGCCCGCGCCCACCAATTTTTATTGCGGGGAGTTCACCATTGCGCACTAGGGCATAGGCCTGAGCAGCGGAAATATTCAGCGTTTCAGCAACATCACTCAAAGTGAGGAAACGGGGCATGGGCACATCGTGCCAAAACATTTTTGACCGCGCAGCATCGCCTCGCCGCCTGTGGATAACCATTTTCCTTTTCTGTGGAATTGGCGCATAGTCGTGTTCTTGTTCGAATGCGCCATTGGACGAAAGGGATGCGCATGAAATGGGGAAAGAAGATTAAAGCTCCTCGCGTCAAATCCTCGCGATGGAATGACCTGAGACTCTGGCTCGGAGTGGGTCTGCTGCTGGGTTCAATGTTCATTGGTGCGCGGGTCATGGCATCCGGAGAGGAGACCGTCACAGTGTGGCGCGCCACTCAAGACCTCGCGGTTGGTAGCGGCGTGAGCAGTTCAAATTCGACTATTGAGTCGGTAGTGGTGCCTGCGCGCGGGCTCAACGGCAGTTATGCAGTGGGTCCTGAAGGGCCAAGTGGGGTGATGCTCCGAGCCGTGGGTTCAGGGGAGTTGATTCCTGCCAGTGCGGTGGGACCCGAATTGGAACCACAACATCGAATCATGACGATCCCCATGGATCCCTTGCACATCGCTGTTGGACTTAATTCGGGTGATCAAGTGGATGTGTGGTCGAGCCCAGACCAATCGCGGGTATCCGCATCCTTTGGTTCTGATTCGTCGGAGGTTGTAGGAGCATCGCTAATTTTATCCAGCGTCACAGTGCTCAATATTGCTAGCGACGTAGTTGGAACCGGTGGCGATATTGGTGTTGTGCTGGCAGTTCCGATGGACAGCGTCGCGATCCTGGTACAAGCGGTTCGCTCGGGAGTCATTGATCTAGTGCAAGTTCCGTTGGAGAGCACGGTCTTGAAATGAGCATTGATGTGAAAAGACAAACCGTAATGATTTGGGCGCTGGCTGGCTTGGAATCAGAGGCACGGTTATTGGTCAGTGCGCGGGATGCTCAAATCGAAGTCAGGCGCCGCTGCCTTGATGCTGTCGAACTTTTGGCAGCGAGCGCTGTTTCACCAGGTGTGCCTGTCGTTATGAGTGCACGATTGCCCCGCATGAGTTTTGAAGTCATGTCAAGACTTCGACAACAAGCTGGGCACGTAACGGTGATTGTTGAGAACGACATCGACGCTCGAGTAGCGCAATCATGGGGCGCTGAGCATATTCTGCGCGATATCGGCGACACGGTCCTGGATTTTGATGCATTGGTCGGTAACCAGCCCGTGCCGCAGGTGGTTGATGCAGGCGCGATGCGAAAGGCAAATGCTCAGATCACCTGCATGTGGAGTCCAGCTGGATCAACAGGACGATCAACAATCGCATTGGGTCTGGCCGAGGCTATGGCGCATGCGGGGCAACGAGTACTACTCATTGATGCAGACACCTGTGCCCCGTCTTTGGCCACAGCATTGGGAATTGTCGATGAAATCAGCGGGCTGGTCATTGCCTGTCGTTATGCCGAGGCGGATTCGCTCAATGAGCGGGCATTTGCCACCACCTATCGTGAGATCTCGGAAAATTTCTGGATTTTGACGGGACTCCAAAGCCCGTCAGGCTGGTCGCAGGTCCACCCCCGTGCTTTTCAGGGAGTTCTTGATCAAGCTGCGCAAGACTTTGACCAGGTAGTCATAGACATTTCGCCGCCTCGGGGGAGTTTGGTCAGTGACGACATGTTCGGCTCTGCACGGGGTTTTGGGCAAGACCGAGATGGCATTGCACGCCTGGCATTGTCGAGTGCAACGACGGTTGCGATTGTGGTGCGCCCTGATCCCGTTGGCGCAGCGCGACTCATTCAGGACTTCAGCGAAATCTCCAGCGCGATCGTGCAGGCGAAGATTGTGGTGATTCTCAACCGAATGCCACGGTCGAAGGCGGGTCATGTTGTTAAAGAATTCCATGAGGTGTGCAACCGGCTAGCTATTGCTTACTCCATGATTGCAGTTCCCGAGGATTCATGTGTTGGTCAAATGGTGCGCACGGCCAGCACCATGCGCGAGGTCAGTAATGGCTCGAGGGCTTTTCGCGCTCTATCGAATATTGTAGATGAATTAGGGGGATTCCAAAACGATGACAGTGTCGCCAACGTCAGCCCACTTGTAAAGCTTTTTCGCATCA
This sequence comes from Candidatus Nanopelagicales bacterium, assembly GCA_040261955.1. Taxonomy (GTDB): domain Bacteria; phylum Actinomycetota; class Actinomycetes; order S36-B12; family S36-B12; genus UBA4592. The sequence continues at coordinate 8,195 of JBDQMZ010000041.1, read as the reverse complement.
GGGGCCGCCATGCGAACGCAGCCGCCGGTGGCAATGGGTAGGCCGAGCTGATCCTCGGCGTGCATCATGGAGCCGTCGTAGTACTTGGGAATACTGTGGAATCCAATGGCCGTCTTGCCATCCATGCCAAATGCAAAGCGGGTCATGTGATCGAAGGTCACTTTGGAATTCGGATTACCACTGCGAGGTGATTGGGAAAATACTTTGTACTCGCCGGCAACTGGTCGATCCCAGCGCCCAACAACCGGGAAGCGGTAGACGACCTCATTGTTTTCGTCCATGGCCCAGACGGTCATGAGGGCTTTGTCGTAAACGATTCGCCGACCGGTGTTTTTGTCCAACGGCATGGCAGGAATGTTTTTGGCCTTGCGCTCACGGGTAGCAGGTTTGGGTGCTTTGGGCTTCTGGCGGGTGGATGCCACTTGAATGGCTGCTTGGGTCGTGTCCGCTTGGGTCGTCTCCGCTTGCGCTGAGGCGCTTTCAGATGGACCCGGCTCTGGGGTTGCTTCTGGGGTTGAGTCTGGTGTTGATTCTGGGGTTGCTTCGGAGGAAGGCTCAATGGCTGCAGCACTCGAAGTAGAGGTGTCGCGGGCTAAGCCAATTGCACCTCCAATGAGCAGGCTCACGGAGAGCAGCGCCACGATGGCAACGGGCGTCTTGCGCAGCAGCGGTGACAGATGCGATGAAACTGAGCCGCGTGAGAACAAAGATGGGAAGTCCACGGGCCAATCATGGCATGGAGGTGGGCAATATCGCGTGAGGGGACAAATTCCTGTGGCGGCGTGCAAGAATGGTTGGGTGTTTGCTCAACTCCCATCCCTTGCGAAAGTCAAGGGGCTCAACCGAGGGAGTGGTCGTGGATCGGCTCAGTAGCCTGGATGCTTCCTTTCTCTACATTGAGACTGAAGAAGCCCCCCTCAATGTGGGAACCGTGTCGATTTTTGAGCCGACAGAGGGCGGGCTCGACCACGAGAAGCTGGTGAATTTGATTCGCCGCAGACTGGCCTTCGTGCCGCGGTACAGGCAACGGGTCAAGGACGTTCCTTTCGGGATTTTTCGGCCCATATGGGTGGACGACACCTCATTTGACGTGTCCTTCCATGTTCGCCGCTCGGCTCTGCCCAAACCAGGATCACCCGCTCAACTCGATGAACTCGTGGCTCGACTCATGAGTCGACCACTCGATCGCAGCAGGCCACTGTGGGAGATGTATCTGATCGAAGGGCTTGAGCAGGGCAGGCTTGCCATCGTGACCAAGAGCCATGAAGCCTTGGTCGATGGTCTTGCCGCACTCGATATTTCGCAGGTGATTCTCGATTCCCAAGAGCATGCGCCGGCAGGGCCGCCAGACTCATGGCGTCCACATCAGGAGCCCAGTTCTATTGAACTGGTCAGCGCGAGCGTCACTGAGGTGCTGACCCACCCGGCGGCGGCCGCGGAAATGGCCGTTGACACCGCGCGAGATGCGGTGTCGGGAGTTCAAGCGATCATGACGAATGTGGTCTCTTCGTCATTTGAGGCAGCAAGTGGGCTTATATCACTCGCTCGGTTTGGGGCAAAGTCCCCGCTTAAAGCCAAACTCGGGGCGCAACGCAGATTCAGTTCCGTTGACCTTGAACTTGAATCGCTGAGAGCATTAAAGCGAGAAGCTGCGGAGATCAATATTGAGGCCAGCTTGAATGACGTTATTTTGACGGTGGTGACTGGAGCGCTGAGAACGTGGCTGATGCGACACGATGCAGCCAGCGCACTACATCAACGTTTTCGGGCGCTCGTGCCCGTTTCAATGGATGATGCTTCGGCGAGTTCGGGAATCAGTGAATACGTTGACCTCGACTCACAAGGACGAAACATAAACGCGTACTTGGTTGACCTCCCGGTGGGTGAATTTGATCCAGTGGACAGGCTGGTATCAGTTACCGAGCAAATGGCGGTACTGGATCCCAGCAATGAATTCATGGGCGCTGGAGCACTGGTTGAGATTGCCGGATTCGGCCCGGCAACTTTGCATGCATTAGGGGCTCGCGTGGCATCGACACTGTCTCGCAGGGCCTACGACATAACGGTGACCAATGTTCCAGGTCCGCAGCATGCGCTCTACGCCGCAGGGTCCCGCATGATTGCCACCTATCCGTGTGTCCCACTTGTACCGGGTCAGGTGTTGAGTCTGGGGCTGACAAGCTACGACGGCGCACTCCACATCGGCCTGATGTCTGACCGGGATGCAGTCAGTGATCTTGATCGAATTTCACGCGGTTTTGAAGAATCCCTCGTTGGGCTCACCGCTGCTCTCAAGCAACGACGATTCCGTCAAGGGCCTCAACTGCGCGTGGTGAATTCATAATTGGAGCAGCACAAAGTTAAGCGCGCCATTGTCATTGGTGGTGGCGGTGTTTTAGGTGGAACGTGGGCGGTTGGTGCACTCAAAGCCCTTGAAGAGACCTTTGGGTTTCGGGCCGCAGAGGCCGACCTCCTCGTGGGAACTTCTGCAGGGTCCGTCCTAACCGCATTGGTGGCATGTGGAGTGAGTACCGATGAACTGGTAACCCACTACAACAGCGAAAAAGTCCTGAGTGGTCCACTGATGGGATACAGCTGGGATCCTGTTCGAGCAACGGGTGGGGATCGGCCAGGTTCTCCCTTGCGATGGCTGCCCGGCTCACCAGGATTGTTACGAGCTGGTTTATTCGGGTCAGGGTCGGGAGGCAGAATGCCTTTGACCGCCGTGCTGTCGGGCCTGTTGCCAGAAGGTGGCAAGAGTTTGGAGCGGGTGGGCCATCTGGTGGATGCGGTGGCACCCTTAGGTGGCTGGGTTGAAACAGACGATGGCAAAGAACTGTGGATTGTTGCCATGGATTACCAGTCGGGCAAGCGCATTGTCTTCGGTCGATCAGGCTCACCGGTGGTTTCGTTGGCGGATGCCGTCATGGCATCGTGCGCCATTCCCGGATGGTTCACCCCAATTCACATTGATGGGCGCACCTATGTCGACGGCGGTGCAATATCTGCAACGAGTGTTGACGTGGTGGCGGAATCAGGATGCGATGAAATCTACGTGTTGGCACCGATGGCAGCAACAGCGTCAGACAATCCATCTGGAATTGGAGCAAAGTTAGAGCGGCGTTGGCGAGGTCAAGTGACCAAAACTGCGGTCGATGAAATCGCATTGGTCAGGAGCCATGGTGCCCGTGTATTTTTTGCCAGCCCCACGCCTGAGGATCTCAATGCCATTGGAGCAAATTTGATGGACGCCTCACGTCGTCGCAATGTGTTGGCTACTTCTTTGCGCACGAGTGTCGCGACATGGGAGAGCAGCTGATTTAGCCCAATTGCTCGCGAGCAACTTTCTCCTCAGCGTTGAGATACCGGGATGTTTGTTCGGCCGCGACCTTTTCAATTTTGCCACCAATAAATGGCACATTTGCCGTGAACTTGCCCGTTGTGGTGATGCGCGATCCGTTTTCGCCGTCACTTTCAAGTTGTAGGCGCCCTTCGAACTTCATAGGACCTGAGAATTCAACTCTGACGGTGGCCGTTCGATTACCAGTTGAATCTGCTGCGGACCAGTTTTGGGTTTCTGTGACAGTGATGGTTTCACCGACCAGTGATTTGGCGGGCGCTGGCAGATCTGCCGGTAGCACGCGGATGCTGATCAATGCGATGGGTCCGGGGAGCGCGCCATCGATTCGAGCCTCGGCAGAAAGTGAACCCGTCGCCTCACATTTGGCAATGATGAATTCCTCGGTGGCCAACAGGTTCATCAGAGCCTCGGGGGGTACTGGAAAGTGCTGGGTATGCGTGAACTCTGTTGCCATCGTGGTTTCACTCCTGAATGCCAAGTGGGATTTGGTGAGGTGAGAAAATTTAGCTTGGTTGGGTACTACCGTAGGGGAGTGACTACGGACCCTGATCAATCCCTAGATCAATTGAATCTGGCGATAGTTCTCCGAAGGCTCTATCGCGGTGTTGAATTCGCACTTTCCGACCCTGAGGTAACAGCCGATCTCATTGACTGGGCTGCCGTGCGCATGGTCGGCGAAGTCAAGGTCCGGGCTTGGACTCCTGAATCAGCCCATTACTCGGTCGTTGAAATAGTCACCGATGACATGCCGTTCCTCGTGGATTCGGTGACCGCGGAGCTCTCTCGCCAGGGGCGAGATATTCAACTTGTCGCGCACCCTCAACTTGCCGTATCACGGGAGAGCGGAGTGCTGACGCAGGTTCATGATCTGGACGTCGATGAAATTCGTTCAGGAATGATCGCCGAATCGTGGATGCATATCCATGTGGATAGAGACTTTGTTTCAGATGATCTTGTCACGCTCGTTACAGGTGTTGAGAATGTGCTTGCCGATGTAAAAAAGGCAGTCGAAGACTGGGCGGCCATGCGCACAAAAGCGGTGGAAATATCAGGAGACCTGCGTCGTAATGTTCCACAAGGGATAAGCGCCACCGAGCTCGATGAGGCCGTGTCACTTTTAGACTGGTTGACACAGGACAGCTTCACTTTCATCGGGTATCGCGAGTATCGCTTGATCATGGTTGAGGGCGAAGATGCTCTCGAACCTATCCCGCAAACGGGACTTGGCATATTGCGGGATTCGGCAGAGAACAATGTTCCATCGAAAAGTTTCGGCATTTTGACTCCCGCTGTACGAGCTAAAGCGCGGGATAGAGAATTACTTGTGCTGAGCAAAGCAAATTCTCGTTCAACGGTCCACCGACCGGCCTATCTCGACTACGTCGGGGTCAAGACATTTGATGCGAGTGGCGCGGTGATCGGGGAGCGGAGATTCTTGGGGCTCTATGCCGCGAGGGCTTACACCGACAGCGTGGCCGATATTCCAGTCTTGCGCGAAAAGTATCGAACAATAGAACGGGATCTTGACTATGTTCAAGGATCACACAGCGCAAAAGACTTAGAGCAGTTCATTGACACGTACCCCAGAGACGAACTGTTTCAAGCAACTATCCCCGAGTTGGAAGACGTTGCACGTTCAGTTCTCGCATTGCAGGAGCGCAGGCAAACCAGGTTGTACCTGAGATACGACCCATATGGGCGTTTTATTTCAGCCTTGATCTATTTCCCTCGGGATCGGTATACAACCACGGTGCGACTCCGACTTGAGGCAATCTTGCGTGACACCTTTGGGGGAGTCAGTGTTGATTACTCGGCGCGTGTCACCGAGTCGGTTCTGGCCCGACTGCACTACGTGGTGCATGTAGAGGCCGGTGAGGATATTCCTCAGATAGACGACAAAGAGCTCGAGAGCAGATTGGCTGAAGCCACGCGAAGTTGGCAGGATGAATACCAGGCTCTGCTGGTCGAATCAGGGGATACGAATCTGATTCCAGCCTATTTGGACGCTTTTCCCGAGTCGTATAAAGAAGATTTTGATCCCAACATTGGCGTGGCCGACACGTTAACGCTCGAGGCGCTGCAGCCGGATTCCTTGGCGCTGAGCCTTTATGCACCATTCGTCACGGACTCCCGTGAGCTGAGGTTCAAGGTCATTCGTGCGGGAGCTGCAATGTCGCTGACCCGGATTTTGCCCATCCTGGAACGTCTGGGGGTCGATGTTCTTGACGAGCATCCCTATGAAATTGAACGCAAAGACCAAACGACCGCATGGATCTTGGACTTTGGCTTAGTTTTGCCGCAGGGTGAAATCTATAGTCCCGACACCCTTTTTGAGCGATTCCAGGATGCATTCCGCGCCGCGTGGCATGAAGACATGGAAACGGATTTTTTCAACTCGTTGATTATTACCGCTGGATTGACCTGGCGAGATTGCACCGTGATCAGGGCATACGCCCGGTACATGCGACAGATTGGCTCGACCTTTGGGCAGGGTTACATCGAATCAGTCATTCTCGGAAACAGTGTCGTAGCTCGATTGCTCATCGAATATTTCCGGGTGCGTTTTGACCCTGATTTCCGTGGTGACAGGGATGCTGAGTGCGTGAGCGCCAAGGAACAATTTGAAGATTGTTTGACGCGGGTGCCGTCCCTTGATCATGATCGAATTCTGCGTTTGTTCTGGGAAATGATTTCAGCAACAACCCGAACGAATTTCTATCAAAACGGAACGACAATTGCTTTCAAGCTTGAACCTGCATTGATTGCCGAGACTCCACTGCCGCGCCCTGCCCATGAAATTTGGGTGTACTCACCACATGTCGAAGGTGTGCACCTCCGCTTTGGTTCCGTGGCCCGTGGAGGATTGCGGTGGAGTGATCGGCGCGAGGACTTCCGCACCGAAATCCTCGGGTTGGTAAAGGCACAGGAAGTAAAAAATGCGGTCATCGTTCCCGTGGGCGCGAAGGGCGGCTTCTTCGCCAAAAAACTACCTGACCCAGCAGTTGATCGTGACGCGTGGCTGCGCACAGGTGTTGCTGCCTACCAAGACTTCATCAGGGCACTGTTATCGGTCACCGATAACTTGGTTGATGGAGTCGTTGTTCCACCCGAACGGGTAGTGCGTCATGACCCTGATGACACCTACCTGGTGGTCGCGGCCGACAAAGGCACGGCAACATTTTCTGACATCGCCAATGCAATCGCGATCGATGAGGGTTTCTGGCTGGGCGATGCATTCGCGTCCGGGGGATCTGCAGGCTATGACCATAAAGGCATGGGAATCACGGCCAAGGGCGCGTGGGAGTCGGTCAATCGTCATTTCCTGGAAATGGGCCTAGACGTACAGTCCGAAGACTTCACCGTTATCGGTATCGGAGACATGAGCGGTGATGTGTTTGGCAATGGCATGCTGCTGAGCCCGCATATTCGTTTGCTCGCTGCCTTTGATCACAGGAACATTTTCATTGACCCTAATCCCGACGCGGCAACGAGTTTCGCCGAACGCTCGCGACTGTTTGGATTGCAAGGTTCGTCGTGGGCTGATTACAGCCCTGAATTGATTTCGGTCGGCGGTGGAGTTTTCGCCCGAAATGCCAAGTCGATTGACCTGACCCAAGAAATTCGCGATGCCCTCGATTTCGCAGATGCTCAGCAATCATGTACGCCGGACCAACTCATTACGGCAATCTTGAAGGCCCCCGCGGAGTTATTGTGGAATGGCGGGATCGGCACCTACGTCAAGGCAAGCACTGAAACGAATGTTGACGTGGGCGACAAAAATAATGATGCAATTCGGATCAATGGAACGGATTTGCGAGCCCAGGTTGTGGGTGAAGGTGGAAACCTTGGTTTCACCCAACTCGGCAGAGTTGAAGCAGCTCGCCGCGGAGTGCGCATCAACACCGATGCCATTGATAACTCCGCCGGTGTGGACACGTCTGACCATGAGGTCAATTTGAAAATCCTTTTCGCGCCCCTCATTGCTTCGGGTGAAATGTCCATTGAGCAGCGCAACTCTTTGCTCCATGAAATGACTGATTCCGTTGCCTCCCATGTTTTACGGGACAATTTCGATCAAAATGTTGTTCTATCCAATGCGCGAGCAGGCGCCATTCGTTTGCTCAACGTGCACCAGCGAATGATTAAAGAGTTGGAACGATTGGGGCTGCTGAATCGGGCACTTGAGTTTTTGCCCGATGACGAAGAGTTCGCCACTCGAAAGGCTGCAGGCGATGGTTTGACTTCACCTGAATTAGCGGTGCTTTTGGCTTATGCGAAAATCCAGGTCTTGCAGGAGTTGAATGCATCAGATCTTGGCCTCAACCCTTGGTGCGAACACATAGTGGTGAACTATTTCCCTGAAAGACTCTCACCTGAATTTGATGCACAAATTTTCAGTCACCCGTTGCGAGGTCCTATCGCGAACACGGTTATTGCAAACGACCTCATCAACATCGGTGGAATCTCATTTGTATTTAGAGCATTAGAAGAAACAGGTGCAAACACTGTTGAGGTGGTCAAGGCGGCCCTTGCATCGCTGGAGATTTTTGGCATCAGAAAGACCTGGGAGTGGATTACCTCTTTGCCCACCACCGTGCCTGTAAGTGCCCGAATCGCACTTCACCTTGAAGTGCGCAGACTCTTGGACCGTGCGGTGCGCTGGTTCCTGCAGCATCGCGGTGCAGGCATTGACATCGTTAATGAAATTGATGCATATGGCGCACTAGTGAGCGAATACTCGCAGGTTATTTCTAGTGCACTCAAAGGTCAGGAGTCCGAACGCTTCTTGCGCATGGCGCAACGATTCATTGACGCTGGTGCACCAGAAGACTTG
>JBDQMZ010000001.1:0-17047 GCA_040261955.1 Candidatus Nanopelagicales bacterium | reverse complement strand
TCACGGTGAATAAGCAAATAGACAATGGCGAGGGAGTGTTTGTAATGAGTCAGGAAATTTTTTCAGTTGAGTGCCCTTGTGGGTCCGTGCTGACACATGAGGAGTTTGCAGCGCTAGTTGTTGAAGTTCAGGCGCATGCAAAGGGAAATCACAACATGGATTTAACGGTCGAAGATATTCAAAATATGGCCAGCAACTAGTAAGGGAGTTTTTACATGTCTCGAAAATATTTGGTACTTGGTAACTACACCGCTGATGGACTAGCAGGTGTAATGAAGGTGGGTTTTGAATCGCGATTCGACGAAATTTCGAGAGCAGTCACCGGCTTGGGTGGCACGCTCATCGAATATAGTTTTTGTGAAGGAACCTATGACTTCATAATTCTGACAGAGTGGGAAGACGAGTCGAAAGCGCTGCTCCTGCCCATGGTCGCTGTGGCATCAGGGGCTGTGCAAAGTCACTCAATCCGGCTTATTTCTGCCCAAGAGATGGACCAAACACGCAGTCACCTGCAGGAGGTGCACTGGAGTGCTCCAGGAAAATAGAAATATTCATTCGAATGTAAAGGAAAAGTGATGTCAAATATTTCGGTCAAGAATTTTGATAAAGATGGTGTGATAAGCGAAAAACCTAATGCGAAGCTTTCAGTGGTCGAGCTGCTCACTGGTAAGGCAACGCGCTTAACGTTGGAACCAGGTTGGAGGTGGTCGACAGACATCGCACCGCTAGTGGGAACAGCGACCTGCGAAGTACACCATCTGGGTTACATATCTTCGGGAACTGTGATCGTTGCCCACTCAGGGCAAGAAGTGTCCTATTCCGCCGGAGAAGTGTATGAAGTTAACGCCGATCATGATGCTTGGGTTGTTGGTGACACACCCGTTGTCGCCTATGAATTCTCTGGATCTTGGGCTTAACCAACACCTGTCACAAATCGATCATAGAAAAGGAAAAACATTGAAACTATACGGAACTGTTATGACCGCGCGATTAAAGGTGCCATTCGAAGCTTTTGAGGAGGCGATGAATGCGCGAAAGAATCCAGCTGGCGCTGTGAGTGGAAGCCTGATGCGCGTTGATGACGGGGTCACAGTTGTTGGAACCTATATTTTTGAGAGCAAAGAAGCCTATGTTGCATTGGGTGAACTACCTGAGCAAGGCGAGTGGTACTCGAGTGTTATTGCTCCCATGCTTGATGGAGATGCAACCTGGCTAGATGGGTACATTGCACTTAGCCAGTAGGTGTGTAATTCCCATTGGTGTGGTCTTGCTTCCGAGGCTGAACTGTTGAAGCCGGGTAGCGGTGCGGTTTACTGGGGCAATGGACTTGACTCAAGAACCAGCACTCTGGATTTTGGCCATTGGGCTGACGCTGTTCGTGGCGTTGACGCACGTATTCGCACCATCAATTCTTGACAGCAAACTTCTCAATAGCACGGCGACCCGCCAAGCCTCGGTTGCTTCCTTTTCAGGTGGCGTGGCCGTGGCATATGTGTTCGTGCACATGTTGCCCGAGTTGGCCGATGGAGAACTTGCGTTCGCAGACGTCTCTTTGCCAGATGCAATTCCCGATTTATTTGTTCAGTCCTCGCTCTTCTTTGTTGCCTTAATTGGATTAGTTGTCTTCTACGCTTTTGATGCGAAAGCGGAAGAGTCCAAAAGCGGCTCCAAAATTCTTTATCGCGCCAATCTCTTGACCATTGGAATGCTGAGTTTCATTTTTTCCTACACAACCCCTGATCGAATTGAGTTGGGCCCAGATTTTGCGATTCTTTTCGCGGTTGTAATGTCACTGCATTTCATTCTCACCGATCGAGGACTAGCACGTGCTCACCCAAAGCATTTTGCTCGTTCGGATCGCTGGGTGCTGACGGTGTTCCTTTTGGCAGGGTTACTGACCGCTTATATTGCGCCGCCACCCAATGAGCTGTTTGTTGCCGTACCAACAGCATTTCTTGGTGGTGCAGTTTTGATGGCGGTATTCCGTGAAGAGTTGCCCAATGTCAATGTCGCCAGGCTCGGCTGGTTTACCTCTGGAGTTGTGATATTCACCGCCCTGCTCCTGTGGGCTACGTATATAACCCAGTAACAAAAACCCTCACTGATAGCCGCGAGCCCGTAACCGAGTAGTCCCACGACTGACTCAAGCGTTCTACGAGTGCTAGTCCGCGGCCATTTTCCGTATCTGCATTCGAATCGAGATGCGCGCTCTCAGCGGTAAGCGTTACCTGAGGATCACTCACGTGGTTAGAAACCACCACTTGAACGGTGTTATCCAGTCGACTGATTGCCATTTCGATGGCACCATCACCGTAAAGATATGCATTGGTGACCAACTCAGAAACAATCAATTCCAAGGTGTCCCGTGCTGTGACGTCAGGGAAGGTCTCCAACACTGCTTCGCGGGCCTGTCTTGCGCAGTCCCGTTTGGGTTCAATAACCAGATGGAGAATGTCGCCGTTGGTACCCATATGCACTACTCAGAAGATGTTGCCCGGGTGCGCTTGCGCTCTCGAGTTTTACCTGTGCGTGCAGGCTTTTGACCCGTCGATTTGTTCTCTTTTGATCTATTCCCACCACGGGAAACTGGCTTTTTAGCGCTCGAACCACGTGCGGGTGATTTCTGCCTCGGGGCAGCTCCACCAAGATCTTCCACCTCTTCCGCATTAAGGCCCGCTCGGGTTTGATCCTTCTTTGCAAGGCGTCCGGTTGAATCTGTCGGGATTCCAAGGCCGGTATAGACATGCTCGCTGGTGGAGTAGGTCTCGATTGGATCCTTGAAAGGAAGTTTGAGCGCGCGGTCGATCATCTGCCAACGGGCAACGTCCTCCCAGTCCACCAACGTGACGGCAACACCGGAGTTTCCAGCGCGACCCGTGCGACCAACGCGGTGAAGATAGGCCTTTTCGTCCTCAGGGCATTCAAAGTTGATGACGTGTGTGACGCCTTCAACGTCAATGCCGCGTGCAGCAACATCAGTTGCCACGAGAATGTCGATCTTTCCGGAGCGAAATGCCCGGAGTGCTTGTTCGCGTGCGCCTTGGCCCAAGTCTCCGTGAACCGTTCCGACTGCAAACCCGCGCTCTGTTAGGTCGTCGTAAATTTTCTGTGCTTTGCGCTTTGTCCGCGTGAAGATCATGGCAAGACCGCGACTGTCCGCCTGCATGATGCGAGCAACGAGTTCGAGTTTGTCCATGGGGTGAGCTCGCCACACGTGCTGCTCAATGGAATCAACCGTTGCGCTTTCGTCATTGGGCTCTGCTGCGCGGATGTGTGTGGGTTGAGTCATGTAGCGGCGAGCCAGATTCACAATTTGGCCTGGCATGGTTGCGGAGAACAACATTGTTTGACGCTCTGTTGGCAGCATTGCAACAATTCTCTCGACATCAGGCAAAAAGCCCATGTCGAGCATTTCATCTGCCTCGTCCATGACCAGGACACGAATTGCGCTGAGATCGAGATCCCGACGACCTGCAAGATCCATGATGCGTCCGGGAGTCCCGACAACCACGTCGATGCCTTTTTTCAAGGAATCAATTTGTGGCTCAATCGCACGACCACCGTAAACGGCAAGGACCCGAACCCCGAGATCTTTGCCTGCGAGGTCTAGGTCCGATGCCACCTGTGAAGCAAGTTCACGCGTGGGACACACAACGAGCGCCTGAGGCTGTGAGCCACCCGGCAATGTCATGCGTTGCAGTAAGGGGACTCCGAAGCCGAGGGTCTTACCCGTTCCGGTTTTTGCCTGGCCAATGATGTCGCGTCCAGCCAGTGCCATGGATAGGCACATTTCCTGGATGGGGAATGCGGTGATGATGCCACTAGTAGCCAGGGCGGAAACAATTTTGGGGTCTGCGCCGAGTTCAGCAAATGTCTTGGGCACGGCGGGTGCAGCGATCTGCTGCGGTTCCTCGAGGTTTTCGAGGTTTTCGAGACTTTCAGTTGGTGTTGACAGGGGGTACTCCAGTGTTAATGAGGCGGGTGGAGACCCCGCTTCAGGGAACCTGAGCGAATGGCTCATTGCTTTCATGGTACCCCGATACCCTTAGCGCACTATGAGCGCTATGAATAATGACCCGAACGGTGGCAATCTGGAACCTACTGATCTGGAACCTACTGATCTGGATAGGGCCGAGTACCGCGAGGCGGTCATTGATCTGATCGCCGTACTGGCTGTCAGCGAGATCACCGCTTTTGAACGAATGGCGGCCGATTCCGTGTTGGCTCCCACTTTTGAAGACAAAGCTTCCATGGGGGAGTTGGCGACCACGGAGTTCAAGCACTTTATTGCCTTGCGCAACAGGCTCATTGAGTTAGGTGCCGACCCGGAGGAAGCAATGCGGCCATTTCGCCAGACTCTTGAGGATTTTCACGCAAAAACAAAACCAACGGACTGGCTCGAAGGACTCATGAAGGCCTATGTCGGAGATGGAATTGGGTTGGACTTCTACCGAGAGATTTCCTCTTATGTGGATCCGCGTACTCGCGAACTCGTATTTGAGGTGTGTGATGACCTCTCGCAGGCTGAGTATGTAGTGGAGCGCATTCGCGCGGCAATTGTTCAGGATCCCAAGGTCGCAGGACGGTTGGCACTATGGGGCCGCAGGCTTGTTGGTGAAGCGCTTTCACAGGCCCAACGGGTGGCGGCTGACCGCGACGCCCTGAGCGCACTCATAATCGGAGGAGTTGACCGCCCAGGCGCTGATCTCGCAGAGATTGGGCGCATGTTGGCCAGGCTCACCGATAGCCACTCGCGGCGCATGTCCGACTTGGGATTAGCCGCCTAGTTCACCTTAGGTGACCAATTTCGCAATATTGCACGCGTGCAATATTGCGAAGTTAGCTCAATGACAAGCCGAAACTAGGCGGGGTTGCCAAATCCAACGCGACGACCTGATGCTGGACCGAGGTCCACGAATCCAATCTTGGCGGCAGGGATCAGTACGGTGCGCCCCTTAGAGTCGGTCAGACTCAACAGTTCACCGCTGGCAATTGCATCGGTTACTTTCTTGGTCACAGCCTCGGGAGTCTCATCGGTTTCAATGGAGATGTCGCGCGCTGTGTGCTGAATGCCAATGGTGATGTCCATTATTTTTCCTTTGCCTCGTTTTCCGGTGGATGTGACAGTGGGAATCCGCTGATTCCCTTCCAAGATAATGATGAGAGGAGTTCTGCTGCTTCATCTCTACTGATTGAAGGATTACGCAACCATGAAGTTGCCGCAACTTGGGACATGCCATGCATTCCCGCCGCGAGTAACTCTGCTTGGCCTTCGCTCAGACCCGTGTCTTCTTTAATAACTGCGGCAATCCTCCGGATTACCTCGCGGTCAAGGTGAGCCATGCGTTCGCGCACTTCTGGTTCATTGGTGAGATCTGACTCGAAAACAAGACGGTAAGCGTCGTTAGGGTCATCGACAAATTCAAAATATGAACGAACCGTGGCGTTAACACGCAATTTATTGTCCGTGATGTTTGTCAGCGCTAAGTCAGAAGTCACGAGGAGTTCAGCTATTCCATCGTCGAGTATTGCAAGATAAAGGTCCAACTTGCTTGGGAAGTGCTGGTAGAGCAGCGGCTTGGACACTCCCGCACGCTCGGCAATTTCATCCATTCCAGCCGAGTGATACCCCTGCTCCACAAAAACTGCCCGTGCGGCATCGAGAAGCTGTTCGCGCCGCTGGGCCTTGGGAAGGCGAATGACCTTTGCGGAAAGTTCACCGTCGGTGGTGATGTCTGCCAGGGCCATGGACTAACTCTACTTTGCGTTGAGCCAGGTTGTCGGCGTACGCTGAGAACGTGATTTCACCCATTTCCCCGTTCCTAGAGGCGCCCGCAGCGTGCGACCGGCGAATTGAGTTTCTCCCGAAGCGAACGATTTCCTATCGAACAAATGTCGATATTCCACGGGAGGGAGGGAAACAAGCACCACAACGCAATGCTGTCTTCCTCCATGGCCTCGGCGGATCGTCGCTGAATTGGACCGACTTGATGCTCGGGCTGTCAAGCAAGGTCACGGGTTTCGCAATAGACCTTCCAGGATTTGGCATGTCCCCGCCGCCTCGGGATGGCGATTACACGCCGTCGGGGCATGCGCGAGCCGTGGCTGATTTCATTATTGCGCAAGGCTTGGGGCCGGTTGATCTTTTTGGAAACTCAATGGGCGGGGCAGTGGCGTTGCAACTTGCGGCGCGCAAGCCAGAGTTGGTTCGCTCCTTAACGTTGATATCGCCGGCGCTGCCAAGTCTTTATGCAACAAAAGGAAACGCGCATCTACCGGCCATTGCCATTCCCGGTGTTGGTGAGCAATTGATTCCCAAGTACCAGCAAAGTCCTGCGGAGGTCAGAGTCCAGGCCACCATCGACGGATGCGTGGCGCAACCAGAGTTGCATTCGAAATTGCGCTTTGCTGAGGCAGTTGCTGAGGTGCAGGAGCGCGACCATTTCACGTACAACTCTGATGCATTCCTGCGCTCACTGCGAGGATTACTCCGAACCAATGCGGATGTTGTGGGGCCAAACCGTCCATGGAAATTGGCCGAACGGGTAGTGGCACCAACTTTAGGCATTTATGGCCGCAACGATGTCCTGGTCAGTGCGCGCGATGCGCATCGGCTCACCAAAAAGTTTAAAGATGCTCATGTCGTAGTGCTGCCCAATACGGGTCACTTGGCCCAGGTGGAGCACCCAGAATTTGTTGTTGCCGCTTGGGATCGATTCCTGCTCTAGTTATCCACAGCCCATTATTTGAGGCTGGATTTAACACTCTAGTAAGACGTACCTTCAGTATGCCCGACTTACGCGAAGTGGGCTTTTCAGAATGTTGAGGGTTGCGAATGAGTGTGCTCGTCGGTGCTCCAGTTCTCCAGACAACTATGGTCGAAGCCCGCGTCCGCGAGCACATTAGGCAGCGAGACATCGATCCCGCCATTGATACTGACATGGTTCAAACATTCATTGAACAGTGTGTTGCTGACCTGTTTGCAGGCGGTGAGGTCGCGAATCCTCAAGAGATAATCCGTGAAGTACACGACCAGATCTGTGGTTTCGGTCCATTACAAAAATTTTTCGATGACCCTGAAGTCGAAGAAATTTGGATCAATGAACCAAGTCGCGTATTCATCGCCAAGGGGGGCAAGAGCCAACTCACCAATACGATCTTGACTGAATCTCAGGTTGCCGAGCTCGTTGAACGAATGCTGCGAACCTCTGGGCGAAGACTCGACCTTTCGCAGCCTTTTGTGGACGCCGTACTGCGCGATGGAAGCCGCCTTCATGTGGTGATACCTGACGTAACTCAAAAACATTGGTCAATCAATATTCGTCGATTTGTCATCCGCCCTCAATCTATTCATGACCTGGTTGCAGTGGGCACCGTGACTCGCGAGGCCGCAGACTTCCTTGAAGCCGCGGTGATCTCTGGACTCAACATAGTCGTGGCCGGTGGCACTCAGGCAGGGAAAACGACGCTGTTGAATGCGCTGCTCGGCTGTGTTGGCGCCCATGAACGAATCATCAGTTGTGAGGAAGTTTTCGAGATTCGCATTGCGCACCGGGATTGGATTGCCATGCAGACGCGAGACGCCAGTCTTGAGGGCACGGGGGAGATTCCGCTCCGTCGATTGGTTCGTGAGGCCCTGCGCATGCGTCCGACTCGTTTGGTCGTCGGGGAGGTGCGACAAGGTGAGTCACTTGATCTGTTGATTGCTATGAATTCAGGAATGCCGTCACTCTCGACTTTGCACGCGAATAGTGCGCGCGAGGCAATTACGAAACTATGCACACTGCCGCTCTTAGCTGGACAAAACATTCCTGGGGAATTTGTCGTACCCACGGTTGCGGGAGCAGTTGACCTAGTTGTTCATACGGCTACTGAGCGAAGTGGGGCACGTCGAATAACTGAGATCTCAAGTTTGACGGGTCGGGTTGAAAACAATGTCGTTGAAATGGGAGTCCTGTACAAAGATGAAGGCAGCGGGTTAGTGCGCCAAGGTGGATACCCCCCGCATGCTGAACGATTCGCGCACCATGGATTTCACCTGACCGAACTCCTAGACCCATCGGTTGCATCGAGACCAACCTCCACATTGCGTGAGGTGTCCTGATGGGTGCAATTCTTGGATTAGCTTTCGGGGTCGGGACATTGCTCATTGCGCTTGCCCTGACAGCGAAACCCAAGGCTCGCGCCGTGCGAGTATCGCGAGTTACTCGCCTTGTTCATGATGCGGCTCTCCCGCGAGTAACCGCGAGTGGTGTCTATTCCGCCATGGTGGCACTTTCACTGATCGCTGGGTCGTTAGCTCTCATCATCACGGCGGTTCCCATAGTCGCGTTGTTATCGGCCGTATGTGGCGCATGCGTGCCCATTGCAATTCTCAAACGGCGGGCATCGGTGCGCATCAAAGCACTGCGCATGAGTTGGCCGGACGCCGTTGACACGCTGGCGTCAGCGGTTCGAGCGGGAATGTCATTGCCCGAAGCACTCGCAGACCTTTCCAAGCGAGGTCCAGCGGACTTGAGGCTGGCCTTTCAAATATTTGCCAGCAACTATCGAGCGACTGGATCCTTTGTCAATTCTCTGAATGAACTGCAAGTGCACTTAGCGGACCCGGTGGCCGATCGCGTGATCTCCGCATTGCGCATTGCCCAGGAAGTGGGTGGCACTGACTTGGGGCATGTCCTGAGAACGCTCAGTGCATTGCTCCGGCAAGACGCAGCGACGAGGGGTGACATCGAGGCGCGACAAAGTTGGACGATTTCAGCCGCGAGAATGTCCATTGCAGCACCGTGGATCACATTGGCCCTGTTATGCACGAGGCCAGACGCCGTGGCAGCCTTCAGCACGTCTCTAGGTGCTCTTGTTTTGGCTGGTGCCGCAGTCGTCTCCTTTGTTGCCTACAGACTCATGATTCGAATTGGCAAACTTCCAACTGAAGCCCGCGTGATTGGTGCGCTCGCATGATTGGCGCGTTACTTGGCCTGTCGTGTGCTCTTGGCGTGTTGATCGTTAGCGGTCGGCTAAAGGCGACAGCTCAACCAACAATGATTGCTCGCATTGCACCGCGCATTGGTGTGCCCTCGGGTGTGAGTATCGACGAAAGCCCACTTGCTTCGATCTCAGGACTCGTCAGTGGGGCGGGAACAAGCATGTTCAGGTTCCTGCCATTTGTTGGCACCCAGAAATCGTTGGAAAAGATTGCTCAAGCGGGGCGTTCAGCGGGGGATGACTCATCAGATCTCACCAGGTTTCGAATCGAGCAGATGACGTGGATCGGCGCGGGGCTCATTGCAGGAGCGCTTTTTGGACTGTGGAATGTTCTGCGCGGGTCTTCACCGGTCGCGATCCTGATCACGATAGTGCTGGGGGTGGTCATAGCGGCACTCATGCATGACAAATATGTCTCACACCTGGCTCGGAAACGAGTAGCTTCGATGGACCAGCAATTCCCGGACATAGCCGAACTGCTTGCGTTCTCGGTTACCGCTGGTGAAACCCCGCTAGCGGCGCTTGCTCGGGTGGCGGGGATGAGTAGTGGAGCTCTCTCAGGCGAGCTCAATCTTTGCGTGCGAGACATTCGTTCGGGTGATTCATTGGCCTCCGCACTGCGAGCAATGGCGCTACGAACAGGTTCCCGAAACGTTGAGCGATTCACTGACGGGCTCGTCATCGCAATGGAACGGGGAACCCCGCTCAGTGAAGTTCTACGGGCCCAAGCTTCGGATGCGCGCAATCAACAACGACAGCATCTCATTGAACTTGCGGGCAAAAAGGATGTCGCCATGCTCGTACCAGTTGTGTTTTTCGTCCTTCCGACGGTGATTGTCATTGCGCTTTTTCCAGCCATGAGAGGTTTGCAGGTTTTAGTCCCATAAATAAGAAGTAGTAAAAGAAATCAACAATTGAAAGGTACGACTATGAAAATCGAATTGATGCTCCACAAATTATTTCAGCGTTTAGGCAACGACCGCGGCGATGTTCCAGGCTGGGTCCTAGTCGCCGTCATGACGGCAGGACTCGTTACTGCCATATGGCTGATCGCCGACGACCAACTCACCAGCATTCTTGATCGCGCTATTTCGAGTGTTTCGGCCTAACCGGACTGGAACTAAATGTCGTGGCTGGCGCGATGATCATGGCAATGCAAGTGTTGAATTCGCACTGATTGCGCCGCTGTTGATGCTCATTGCTTTGGCGGTAATCCAACTGATGCTGGCAGTCCATGTGCGCTCAGTGCTTGTCAGTGCCGCACGCGATGGTGCTCGAGTGGCTGCACTCACTGGATCACACCTCTCGGACGGCGAATCGAGAACCAGAGAAATTCTCGAGAGCAACATTGCGGGAGCTGCGGTAACCAAGATTTCCGCACGCCGAGAAGTGTTGGATAACGTGGAGGTTGTTGAGATGAACATCGAAGCTGACCTGCCGCTTCTTGGCATATATGGACCAACAACCATGACAATGAGTGGACATGCATTTGTTGAGTAAATTCTCTCGCGATCAGGGCAGTGCCACGATCGAATTCATTGTTGTCGGTATTGGAATCATCACACCATTGATCTACATCGCACTGGCTGTTCTCACCCTGCATTCCGCATCTTTTGCCGCGAACTCTGCCGCATGGGAGGCGGCCCGAACTTTCATGACCAGTGACAGTGTTGCGCAGGGAAACAGAAGCGCGATTCGTTCGGTGCAGCAGGCGTATGTAGATCACGATATTTCCGGAGCCGCCCCCACGGTCAGCGTTGTGTGCACGAACGGTCCTTGTCTTTCCCCCGGTTCACTGCTCACGATTGAGGTGGAGAGCTACGTGGCGTTGCCCCTCATCCCACGCTGGAGTGACGGTTCCGTTATCGCGATGCCGGTGAGCGCAGAGGTGACCGTATTGGTGGATGAATTTAGGCAGGCGGGCTAGGACATGAAATATTCATCTGAGCGGGGAAGCATCATTCTTCTTGGTATTGGGTTCATCGGAGTATGTCTGCTGGCTCTCGCAGTTGTCACAGATGCATCGTCGGCATTCATTCAGCAGAGAAACCTGCAGTCATACGCAGACTCAATTGCATTGGCTGGTGCTCAGGGAATCGACCGGGCGGAGTACTACCGCAGGGGTGCTACCGAGTCCACGAAGTTAGATCCACAGGTGGTTAGGTCCACCATTGAAGGTCAGATTCGTGCATTTGATGTGCCGAATCAGCCTCAGGTGGAATTTAGTTCCAATGGAACAGCCGTTTCCGTTGTCGTGAAAGCACCGTTGCGACTCACATTTTTTGACACGCTGCCCTTTGACCCAGTTGTTGTCAGCGCAACGGCTCGATTGGACTACCGCGAACCTGCGTGAGCCAAGGTCGTAATGTTGTCCCGTGCCGTCACTCGAGATTCAAGAGCGCCTATCTGACCTGGCGACCAAAGTGGACAGCATTGGGATTGTTCTTGATGTTGAGAACATGAAGAAAAATATTGCAGAACTTGAGGCTGAAGCTTCGGTTCCCAATTTGTGGGATGATCAAGCGAATGCTCAACGTGTGACGTCGAAGCTTTCATCTGTGCAGGGTGAGTTGCGCAAATTTGAGTCGGTTCAAAGTCGCATGGGCGATCTGCCAGTGTTATTTGAATTGGCCGAGGATGAAGGTGACCCTGACTCGTTAGCCGAGGCAGTTAAAGAACTTGAATCCATGGAAGCGGTAGTAGGCGAGCTTGAAATTCGCACTTTGTTATCTGGGGAGTATGACGAACGCGAAGCGCTAGTCACCATACGTTCCGGTGCAGGTGGAGTTGATGCGGCCGATTGGGCTGAAATGTTGTTGCGCATGTATACCCGTTACTGCGAGCGGCACGGTTGGAGCTACGAGGTGTACGACACCTCATATGCGGACGAAGCAGGCATTAAGTCGGCGACTTTTGCTGTCAAAGCGCCGTACGCCTATGGCACTCTGTCGGTCGAACAGGGCACGCACCGTCTGGTGCGCATTTCACCATTTGACAATCAAAACCGACGTCAAACTTCGTTTGCTGACGTCGAGGTCATTCCCGTTCTCGAGCAGTCAGAGAGTGTCGATATCCCGGAGGATGATCTCCGCATAGATGTGTATCGATCCAGTGGACCGGGTGGACAAGGTGTGAACACCACGGATTCCGCGGTCCGAATCACACATATTCCAACGGGGATAGTGGTGTCCTGCCAAAACGAGCGTTCACAACTCCAAAACCGCGCTACGGCCATGGCCGTATTGCAGGCAAAGTTGCTGGAAACAAAACGGCAAGAGGATCGGGCCAAAATGGACGCCCTCAAGGATTCCTCAGGTGGTTCGTGGGGAAATCAGATGCGTTCTTATGTCCTGCACCCCTATCAAATGGTGAAAGACCTCCGAACGGAGCACGAAACTGGAAACACCTCAGCGGTGCTTGATGGTGAAATCGATGACTTTGTTCAGTCGGGGATTCGGTGGAGAAAGACGATTTCGGCCGCGCCGTAACCACCCTGAAATCTTCCCTCGGCATAGACTGCACTAGTTCGAGCGAAAGACTTCCCTCAGGAACGGAGTGCCATTAAGTGATCCTGTTCGATTCGGTGACCAAGTTGTATCCCAACCAGGCCCGCCCCGCGCTCGAAGATGCATCCCTTGAGATTGAAAAGGGTGAATTTGTTTTCCTTGTTGGCCCCTCAGGTTCAGGCAAGTCCACGTTCTTGCGCTTGGTGTTGCGTGAAGAGCGACCGACATCAGGCAATGTTTGGGTGCTGGGCAAAGATCTCATGCGCCTTTCCAATTGGAAGATCCCGGCCTTGCGCCGTGAAATCGGAACAGTCTTTCAGGATTTCCGTTTGCTCCCCAATAAAACAGTTTTTGAGAATGTCGCTTTTGCCCTCGAAGTGATTGGCAAGCCCAAGTCTCATATTCGCAAGGTCGTGCCCGAGGTGCTCGAGGTCGTCGGTCTTGAGGGCAAAGAAGATCGCAGGCCAGATGAACTCTCGGGTGGCGAGCAGCAGCGTGTCGCTATTGCCCGTGCGTTTGTTAACCGCCCGAAATTGTTGATCGCTGATGAACCAACGGGAAACCTCGATCCCGGGACATCTGTCGGGATCATGAAACTGCTGGATCGCATTAACAGGTTGGGAACAACGGTGGTCATGTCCACCCATGATGCTCAGATCGTTGACCAGATGCGCCGGCGCGTTATTGAACTCGAGCACGGACATGTGGTTCGTGATCAGTCCCGCGGCGTGTACGGGTACGCCCGCTAATGCGCGCGCAATTTGTTGCCAGTGAGGTGGGCAACGGACTCAAAAGAAACCTCACCATGACTCTCGCCGTGATCATCACTGTTGCTGTTTCATTGACACTCTTTGGTGTGAGTCTGCTCGTTCGCTCGCAAGTAGATACCATGAAAGATTTTTGGTACGACAAAGTTGAAGTGTCCATATTCCTGTGCGCAAAGGGCAGTGATACACCCTCGTGTGTTGGAGGAGAGGTCACCCGTGCTCAGCGCGACCAAATCCGTGCTGACTTGGAATCACTACGTCCACTCGTGTCAGAGATTTATTATGAATCCCGCACTGAAGCATTCGCACGCTTTCAAGAGCAGTTTGCAAACTCGCCCATCGTTGACAGTGTGAGTGAAAATGCTCTCCCAGAATCATTCCGGGTCAAACTCTCTGACCCGACTCAGTACGACGTTGTTGCATCTGCATTTGCCGGCAGACCGGGAATCGAGCAGGTCAATGACCAGCGTCAAGTATTGGACAAATTCTTCAGGCTATTGGGTGGCTTGCAGGCGGTAGCTCTCATCATTGCCATTGTGATGTTGGTGGTGACGGTGCTATTGATTGTGAACACCATGCGAGTTGCCGCTTTCAGCAGGCGCCGAGAAACAGGAATCATGCGCTTGGTGGGCGCGAGCAACCTCTACATTCAACTACCGTTCTTGCTTGAAGCCGCGGTGTCAGCAGGCATTGGAGCCCTGCTTGCCGTTGGTGGTCTCGTGTTGGCCAAGTCCATTGTGATTGACCAAGTATTGGCCCCATCATTCCAATTCACGGCCTTTGTCGGCTGGGATGCCGTCTTTGCCATAGCCCCGCTTCTTCTGATTGTCGGCATTGGGCTTTCCGGGATTGCGGCCTTCTTCACCCTCAGGAAGTACTTGAGGGTTTAGTCCAAGAATTCCCGTGTTACGGGTGTGGCTCGTGTGATATTTCGGGTTATTCTCGGTAGGTGGTCCCCTCCCGCAAGTCCCTAACGCTGCGCGCCTTGGTGGCGCCGGTCATGGCGCTTGCTGTAATTGCCACGGGAGCTGTAGTGCCTACCCCTGCCTCCGCTGACTCTCTTGATTCCATCAAGTCTGCGCAAAAGGCCAATGGAAACAAGATTGACGTCACAGAGCAAGCACTTGAAGGCGCAAAGAAGCGAATTCGTAAAGCCGTTAACGCAGCGACTATTGCCCAAAGAAAATTTGAGAATGCCCAGCGAGAGAAAAAGTCCGCCCAACGTGAAGCACGGCGAAGCGCCGCGGTCGCGGACCAACTCCAGCGCGAGGCTGCCTATGCCGCGAGTGACTACGCTCTCGGGATTCGCGCAAAGGATCGAATTCAAAAAAAGTTAAATTCACAGCGCAATGACATGGATTCTGTTGCTCGAGCCGTCTACCAACAGGGTCCGATCAACGAATTAGATGTTATTTTCAATACCAATTCACCCGCGGATTTTACGGCAAATCTTGTTGCCGTTGATTACATCAGTCGGCAGCAACAAAATGTAGAGACTGCAATCATGGTCACGCAGGCTGAAGTGAACATGCAAGAAGTTCGGCTCAAGGAACTCTCAAGCAAAGCATCCGTTGCGAGCGACAGAGCTCGGGTGCAGCTGCGCAAAGCCGAGCAGGCCCTTGCCAAAGCAACGGCCAAGCAACGTGAGGTTGTGAAGTTGCGGGCAGCAAAGAAGTTGGCTCTCAAGAAGGCTCGGCAATATGCGGGACAGGTCAAATTGAGATTCGAGCGCCTTAAAAAGGAAGAACGTCGATTACAAGCTGCAGCCAAGAAAGCAGTCGCTGCAGCGAAGAAAGCGGCGGCCGAGGCCAAAGCCAAGGCGCAAGCCCAAGCTCAAGCCCAAAGTCAAGGCCAGAATTCCACCGGTGATCTCACCTGGCCAGTTCCTGGCTACTCGAAATCCGGGAATGTCGGCTCACGCATCCATCCGATTTACGGCTACAACTCATGTCACACCGGTATCGACATTGGCGCGCCTTCGGGCCTGTCCGTGAAGGCAGCGGAAACCGGGACCGTGGCGACAATCAGCCGAGGCGGGATCTATGGCAATGCGGTGCTCCTGGTTCACTCTGGTGGACTCACCACTTTCTATGCCCATCTTTCGAGTTCAAGTGTTCAGATTGGCCAGAGCGTTGGCGCGGGGGAGCAGGTGGGTCTTGTCGGTTCGACCGGCTGGTCAACCGGCCCGCACCTGCACTTTGAGACCCGCATCAATGGCACGCCCTATGATCCGATGGGTTGGTTTGGCGGACCTCGGGTTCCGGTGGGCTGCGCCAGCTAGAAACTTGAGCGGGAATAACTAGGTTCGTGAACGAAACGGTGAGGAGGTCATGATGCGTAATCCAACCGCACCTGATTTTGTCTATGACCCGCATCCTCGCAAACTCTCGCGAAAAGGATGGACTGTCCTCGGAGTTGTCGGGGTCATCGTGATTGCCGTGTACTACTTGGTGGTGACCTTCTATTCATCAGAAGGCGGCAGTCAATTTTCAAGCAGCGGGACACAAAACGCGGATGGCATCACCATGGAACTTGAGCCAGTTGCCCTCCAACCTGATCAAGGCTTAGCAACTTTTCGTGTCTCGCTGACCTCGGAGGACAGCAATATTGCCGATGGCAGCAACCGGGCCGTGGACAACATTCGCCTCACCGTGAGCGGCCCCGATGGCAGCCAAGAAATTCGTTTCCCCCAAGGAACAGCCTTTGGTCGCGCTGAGTTGGTGCTTGGCGTCTCCGGTGAATTAGCTGAATACCCCTTTGACCGATACGTCGCAGCATACTTTTTTAGCGCGGATTTCTATGACAGGGGAACTGGCGGAGTCAATGAGTCTCGAGCTGATATCCCAATCACGGTAATCGCCGACGGCGCCGTCAATGGGTGGGACAGTGAGGTTGCCGTGAATTATCTTGCCTCGAGTTTCACTGCCGTTGGGGTCAATTTCGATCGTGCGTTTTCCACTAAACTATTTGCTTTGGTCCTCATTGGTCTGGCGCTCATTATGTCGATCATTGCCTTAGTGATCTCCTTGCTTGTTTTTTCCAATCGACGGAAAACAGAAGCCGCGCTCCTGGCTTGGACTGGCAGCTTGCTCTTTGCGCTCCCGATCCTTCGCACCTACCTTCCTGGAGCGCCGCCAATTGGCGCAGCAATTGATATCTACATTTTTCTCTGGTCGATCGTCATGTCATTCCTAGCAGTGTTTTTTGTTGCAATGTCCTGGGTTGGCCAGCGAGGCGCTGAACTGGAAATTCATCGACCCTCGCCCGAACATCAAGCGGGCGTGCAACATGGTGCGTGAGGCAGGAACGAAACTCGTTGCTCAAAACAAAAAGGCTCGCCACGACTACTCGATCGAGGATGTCTTTGAAGCGGGAATGGTTCTGACAGGCACCGAAGTGAAATCACTGAGGGCTGGTCGTGCCAGTTTGGTTGACGGTTACGCGCTCTATGAAAATGGTGAGGTCTGGTTGCGAGGTGTTCATATCCCTGTTTATGACATGGGAACCTGGACCAACCACGAGCCACGGCAGGCGCGCAAGTTGCTGTTGCGAAAAGATGAAATAAAGAGAATCGCGGGGCAAGTCAAAGACACCGGCGTGACGCTCGTTCCACTCTCCCTTTATTTCAAGGATGGCTACGCCAAGGTCGAGATTGCCGTCGCCCGTGGTCGCAAGAGTTTTGACAAGAGGCATGCAATCGCTGAGCGTGAATCAAAGCGTGAAACTCAGCGATTAGTAGGAAGACGCGCCAAGGGGTTAGACTAGGGACGTAAAATTCCATAGGGGGTG